>NZ_JAQDKN010000026.1:0-20181 GCF_027662015.1 Coprococcus sp. AM100_B19A | reverse complement strand
CGCAACATATATTGGCTTACTTGTCAACTGTTTTTTGTAATATTTTTAAAGTTTTTAGGTATAAAAACAGTGGCTTTCTATGACAGAAAACCACTAAAATGATGCTTAACTGAATGGCATTGCTTTATCACCACTTTGAAAATGGTTGTTTTATGGCGGATAGTCAGACAGTTTTGGATATAAGAGATGATCTGGGAGCAACCATGAATGAATGCAGGGAAGTGACCGAAAAGTACCGCACAGGACGGAGTGCATATTTACGGATCGGACAGTTGTTTATGAGATTGTTTGCAGGACTATTATAGCAGAAAGAAGAGGTGTTCGATATGTGTACAGCAGCAACTTACAAAACAAAAGATTTTTATATGGGTAGAACGCTTGATTATGAATTTTCCTATGGGGAACAGATTACGATAACGCCAAGAAATTACGAATTTGATTTCCGGTTTGCCGGGAAGATAAAAAGCCATTATGCTTTGATCGGAATGGCATTTGTTGCAGGAGGTTATCCGCTTTATTATGATGCTGTTAATGAAAAAGGCCTTGGAATGGCAGGTCTTAATTTTGTCGGCAATGCGGCATATGAAGAGGCTTTGCCGGAAGATGAAACAGAAGTCAGCCAGGTGGCACAGTTCGAGTTCATCCCATGGATCCTTACACAGTGTGCTACTGTAGCAGAGGCGAGAGAGAAGCTGGCAGCAATGAGACTGACAGGCACAGCATTCAGTGAACAGCTGCCGACAGCACAGCTTCACTGGATCATTGCAGACAAAGACGCCTGTATCGTTGTTGAGTCTATGAAGGATGGGCTGCATGTATATGATAATCCGGTAGGAGTGCTTACCAATAATCCACCATTCCTGGGTCAGATGTTTGCACTGAATAATTATGCCGGAGTATCCAGAAAACAGCCGGAGAGTACTTTTGCAGGAGTATTACAGCTTGATGCATATAGCAGAGGAATGGGTGGAATGGGAATACCTGGAGATCTTTCCAGCCAGTCAAGATTTGTGAAAGTTGCCTTTACAAAATTAAATTCGATCTCCGGTGAAGAAGAGGGTGAGAGTGTAAGCCAGTTCTTCCATATCTTAGGATCTGTAGATCAGCAGCGTGGATGTTGTGAGGTGACAGAAGGCAAATATGAGATCACGATATACACGTCCTGTTGTAATACAGCAAAAGGTATTTATTATTATACGACTTATGATAATCATCAGATCACAGCGGTTGACATGCATGCGGAAAATCTGGATTCAGATCAGCTGATCTGTTATCCGCTTCTGTCCAAGGGCGAAGTCAGATGGCAGAATAAATAATACGAAAATGCACGGAGAAAGCATATCGCAGAACAACAGGAGGAAAGACCATGAAAGAAGTTAAAACACCGAAAAAACCACTGGCATATTATTATGGGATTGTGTTAATAGTGCTGATCGTATTTAATCTGGTTGTCACACCAATCCTTATGGAGCATCAGGTAAAGGAAACGGATTATGGAACTTTTATGAGCATGATCGAGAAGAAGAATATCGGTGAAGTAGAAGTTAAGGACAATCAGATCATCTTTACAGATAAAGATCAAAAAAATATTTATAAAACAGGTCTGATGAACGATCCGAACCTGACGGACAGGCTATATGAATGTGGAGCAGTATTCGCAAAAGATATCGATAAGCAGATGTCACCGATCATCAGCTTCCTGCTGACCGGGGTTTTGCCATTGATCCTTTTTATCGCACTGGGAAATTATATGGCGAAGAAACTGATGGAGCATGCCGGAGGAAAAAATTCGATGGCTTTTGGAATGGGAAAAAGCAATGCGAAGATTTATGTGCAATCCAGTGAGGGAATCCGTTTTTCAGACGTTGCAGGAGAAGATGAGGCGAAAGAAAACCTTTCAGAGATCGTTGATTATCTTCACAATCCGAAGAAGTATACCGATGTAGGTGCGTCTATGCCAAAAGGTGTCCTTCTTGTAGGACCTCCGGGAACTGGTAAAACAATGCTTGCAAAAGCAGTTGCGGGTGAATCAAATGTACCATTTTTCTCAATGTCCGGATCAGAATTCGTAGAGATGTTTGTCGGTATGGGAGCTTCCAAGGTTCGAGATCTTTTCAGACAGGCAAAGGAAAAGGCACCATGTATCGTGTTTATTGATGAAATTGATGCCATTGGTAAAAAGCGTGACGGACAAATGGGCGGAAATGATGAGAGGGAGCAGACCTTAAATCAGCTTCTTACAGAGATGGATGGATTTGAAGGAAATAATGGTGTCATCATTCTTGCTGCAACGAACCGTCCGGAGTCGTTAGATCCGGCACTTACACGTCCGGGACGTTTTGACAGGCGTGTGCCGGTTGAACTGCCGGATCTTGCAGGACGTGAAGCAATTTTAAAGGTTCATGCAAAGAAGATAAAAGCATCTGATGATGTTGACCTGCATACGATTGCACGTATGGCATCCGGTGCATCCGGTGCGGAGCTTGCCAATATTATAAATGAAGCAGCATTACGTGCTGTCCGTAGTGGAAGGACCGTTGTAAATGAATCTGATCTCGAAGAAAGTATAGAAGTGGTTATTGCAGGATATCAGAAGAAGAATGCGGTTCTTTCAGATCAGGAGAAGAAGGTTGTTGCATATCATGAGATAGGACACGCTCTGGTAGCTGCATTGCAGAGTCATTCAGCACCGGTCCAGAAGATTACGATCATCCCGCGTACCTCAGGTGCACTCGGCTACACTATGCAGGTTGAGCAGGGTGATAAATATCTGATGACGAAAAAAGAACTTGAGAATAAGATTGTTACATTTACAGGCGGACGTGCGGCAGAGGAGATCGTATTTGGTGAGATCACGACAGGAGCCTCCAATGATATCGAACAGGCAACAAAAATTGCAAGAGCGATGATCACCCGCTACGGCATGACAGATGAATTCGACATGGTGGCAATGGAAACCGTGACCAACCAGTATCTTGGCGGCGATACGTCTCTTTCCTGTTCCACAGATACCCAGAAGGAAATTGATGAAAAAGTCGTGCAGCTCGTAAAAGCAGAGCATGAAAAAGCAAGAAAAATCCTTTCCGAAAACAGGGAAAAACTGGACGAACTGGCTATGTACCTGTATGAGAAGGAAACAATTACAGGTGACGAATTTATGGATATTTTAGACAGAAAATAATGTAGTTAATTAGATAATCATCTTCCACATGGAATACATCTTCCACCAGCATATTAAGGGTGATAGGGTAGAGCAATAAAACAGATTAGATGGAAAGGGAAGAGGCACCGTTACATAGGTACCTCTTCTTTTTAAAGAGTTGGCTCTTTCCCTGATACAGGAATTTGTATCTCCGGAGCATTGAGCAGTGCTGTGAAATTCTGCTGAATGATTTCCAGAGTTTTCAGCTTTTTCTGTAATTCCTGTTTTTCCCGAACAGTAGAAGTCTGTTCAGATTCAAGATTTTCAATCTGCTTCTGGATTTTATTAGAGCTTGGGATTTTGGTAATACCGAGATCCTGAAGCTCTTTTTTTAGTGAATCGTGGAGCTGGTATTCTGCCTGATGTTTGGTGCGGTATACTTTTGGGTTTTTGGCAGATTTGCAATCTTCAATCACTTTACGGCAGAGTCGGTAAGAATCGCAGTGCTTTTGAATGATTTTCTGTGTGCTTAGCTCACTGTTAATTTGTATTATTCTCTGTTCAGCCGCTTTAACAGAAGCATCAACGTCAGAAATATGCTGCTGGAAATCTTCATAATTCAGCAGATTATTTTCGGAAAGATAGTTGAAGGTGCGGGCTGTCTCTTTTAGATTATTTAGTTTTGCCCAACGTTCAAATCCTTCTCGATTGCCGGTTGTAACATACGTGGAGATATTGATATACAGGCGAGCTTCTCTGGATAGATGCTTTGGAGTTTTCACTTTGTTACGATTTTTAGCCAGGCGGATGCGGACATTTTCTTCTGAATAATAGCTTCCGAGAGATTTCATATAAGTGAAATTCTTCTGCTCTGGTGCACGGAAGGATAGGTGTTTTCCTTGGCGGACTTCATATCCGGCTAACTGCATTTTTTGTAGAAATTCCTCATAGTTAATGGAAGTCCAGATTGCCTTATCAACTGAAACACGTAGCTTGGCTTTCCAACTGGTGCCACGATGATATTCGATGTTCTCTTTATAGCTTTTACCTTTTTCTCCGGTTGGCATACTGGTGGCAAGTCCATTTTCATGGCAGATACGATTACTGATCCGGCAGATTTTATGGTAGCTCCGCTTATTGGAAACATATTTGTGATGATCAACAAAACTTGCTGCATTAAAGATGATGTGGTTATGAATGTGGTTTTTGTCAACATGGGTACTGATCACGTATTCATATTTTCCTTTCAGTACTTCGTCTGCAAATTGTTGTCCTAAGCGATGGGCGATTTCTGCATCTGTTTCACCAGGCTTAAAGGACTGAATCAGATGAAATGCCAGATTATCACCTTTATCCATTCCGTTCTTTTTTGTCTGTTCTCTCGTCATGGCAAATTCCAGATCAGCTGTTTCAGGAGAACAGCCAAAACTAGAAATCAATAGTTTTTCATCAGTCTTATCAGGATTGGTAATGTAGTCCAGAGCTTTTTTGTCCATTACTTTGATTGGGAAGATCTTAATATATGCCATATCTCTTTTACCATCTCTTTCAGTTCTTGCATTTCTTCCGGATACAGATCTCCGGTGGTATTCACTTTCTTCGCAATCTGGTTGATATTTACGCCAATCTTGTGCATTTCCTCATACTGTTTCTTCAGTGGAGTGGTATCGGTGTTGACGATGTAACCGTCGATTGCCATTTTCCGCAGATAAGCTCCCATGTTTTTGGTCTTTGATTCTATCATCTTCCTGCGGATCAGCTTCCGCTCTTCATCTGTGACATAAAAATGGATTTCTTTGTTTCGTTTTCTTTCAGCCATTGGTAATTTCTCCTTTCTGAGAGGGCAGTAGTATCGCTGCTTTCAGCGTTTTTCAATTTAGGGCAGGGTACCCTAAATTGGGATTTCCCGGAAGTGTATCCTCACTTCCTGTCCTTGCTGTTTTACCCCTCTATTAGTTAAAGTCAGGAGAACCGGGAAAATGCAAAAGAATTTTGCAGGTAGTACGGGATACGAAAATGTGGTATGATTATGGGCAGGATATCAGAAGAATCAGGAGTTGAATAGATTGTGAAGAAAGAAGAAATTTTTGAATATGTGCAGAAACAGTATGGCACAATGCCGGAATATTTATGGAGTAAACTACCGGACAGTGCAGTACTCCGACATGAAAATGGAAAATTGTATGCAGTGATCATGACGGTTGAAAAATCGAAATTGGGATTAGAGGGAAATGATCTGGTTGACATCATGGACGTAAAGTGCGATCCAGAAATGATCAGCATGATTATTCAGACTTATGGATTTTTACCAGGATACCATATGAATAAGCAGCACTGGATCACGATTTTACTGGAAGGTTCGGTCAGTGAAGCAAAGATACTGGACTTTTTGGATATGAGTTATGACCTGATTGATGGAGCAGGCAGAAAGGAAAACAAATGAGAAAAGCGATCGTATATGCGTCTGTCCATCATGGAAATACAGAAAAATTAGTAAAAAGCATAGCAGAAGAGTGCCAGGTCGATTTGATTGATGCTGTAAAACAGCCAAATGCAGATCTGAACAGTTATGATATGATTGGATTTGCATCAGGAATCTATTTTTCAAAATTTCATCAGTCGATATTGGGATTTGCAGAGAAGAACCTACCGGATAACAAAAAGATATTTCTGATTTGTACTTATGGTGGAAGTGCGAATTATAAATCCTTAGAGCAGATTTTGGACAAGAAGCATTCTAAAGTGATAGGAAAATTTGGGTGCAAAGGGTATGACACATTCGGACCATTTAAACTGGTTGGAGGTATTGCTAAAGACCATCCTAATGAAGAAGATATGAAAAACGCAGTGGACTTCGTAAAAGGATTACACTAATTTTTGAGCAAAAAGGAAAACCGGGGATTTTACTCCTCGGTTTTCTGGCTGTTGTACTTCAGTCTTCAATTTGAAAAATATCTTCTACAGGCACTTTCAGGTAATGTGCCAGCCGGATTGCAATTTCAAGAGAAGGATTACGTTCTCCACGTTCGATGCGGCCTATAGTCTGGCTGCAGGAACCTATGGCTTCAGCCAAATCTGCTTGAATGAGATTCCGTTCTTCACGAATATCTTTTAGTGTATTATTGATTGCCATTCAATCACTTCCTTTGCTTATTGTTATCAGCAGGATCATGAACCTGCTGTTGAAATCTAATGAAATCCCGGAATTTCTACACCTTTGCATTTCCCGATTACTTTTCCAAAAATCTTAAAAGAGTCAGATTCCAAAACCTGGATAGGACGATATTTTTGATTTAAAGAGATCAGATAAACACCATCTGGCTCATCGTGTAATTCCTTGATGTAAGTATTGCCGTTGAGATAGAAGATTCCAATTTCACCATTAGCAAGAGAATCTTTTTTCTGAATCCATGCGACATCGCCTGTGTGATAAAGTGGCTCCATACTGTCACCGGAGATCCGTACACCAAAGTCAGTCTGCTCAGGAGCAAGATGTCCTACGTCATAGGTTTCTTTTACAGAATCTTCCAGATAATTTCCAGTACCAGCAGAAACAGGTTCCCAGGTAATGTCTACAGGATGATGGAATGGGATAATCTTTGCAGACAGTGGAGAAAACTTTTTAGAAGCTTTCAAAATATCAGCAAATTCAATCAATTTATTTCTGCCTTCTTCATTCAATCCACTCATAATGTTATATGGGTTTTCTCCAAAGAAGGATTCGTATATATCTTCGATATCAAGTAACTGGCAAAGTGTCAGGAAAACATGTAAAGCTGGTTCTCGTGCATTGGTCTCCCATTTGGAGATTGCTTTTGTAGTAACCTGAATACCTTCCTGAGAAAGCAGGTCTACCAGATCTGATTGAGAGTATCCTTTCTTTTTTCTATTTTCTGCTAATATTTCCCCGAAATCACGCATTTGTTCGCCTCATTTCTATTTGAATTTTCTATATGCATTATACCGTATGTTAGAAATAAAATCAACAATAATCTCCAAAATGGAGAAAATACAACCAAGATGTCGCTTGACTGTCTCCGGAATGTCGATATATACTAAACATACAGAAATTGATAAGACATTATGTTGAAGAAAACAGCTGGGAGGTGAAAAGTTTGAGTGAGCGTGTGATCCTGCATAGTGATATGAACTGTTTTTATGCCAGTGTAGAAATGCTACATCATCCGGAATTTGCCGGAATGCCTCTGGCAGTCGGTGGCGATCCGGAAGCCAGACATGGAATTGTACTGACAGCAAATTATATTGCCAAGAAAAAAGGAGTAAAAACCGGAATGGCATTATGGCAGGCGAAACAGGTTTGTCCGGGACTTATTTTTGTACCACCACGGATGGATTTGTATTTGAGATTTTCACAGATGGCAAGAGAAATCTATTCGGAGTATACGGACAAGATCGAGCCATATGGAATTGATGAAGCCTGGCTGGATGTATCGGACAGCAGAAATCTGAAAGGAAGCGGAATGACGATTGCAAGAGAAATCAGCCATCGGATTAAATACGAACTGGGTGTAACGGTAAGTATTGGAATTTCCTGGAATAAGATTTATGCGAAACTTGGTTCAGATTATAAAAAGCCGGATGCAATCACAGAGTTTAATCGAGAAAATTATAAAGACAGGATATGGCAGCTTCCAGCGTCAGATTTGCTTTATGTCGGAAGACAGACAAATAAGAAATTGCAAAAACTTGGAATCCGGACAATCGGGCAACTTGCGGAATCAGACGAAAAGTTGTTAGAGAGTCATTTTGGAAAAATAGGAAATGTATTATGGGCTTTCGCAAATGGCTGGGATGAAGATCCGGTTTGCAAGGAAGGATATGAAGCACCAGTAAAGTCGATAGGTAATAGCACTACAACACCGAGAGATCTGGAAAATGATCTGGATGTCTGGATCATTCAAATAGCATTGGCAGAAAGTGTAGCTGCACGATTGCGGAAACATGGATTTAAATGCAAAACAGTAGAAATTACAGTTCGAGATAATGGATTGTATAGTTTTTCCAGACAGATACATTTACGACAGCCAACGAATATTACAAATGAGATTGTAACTGCAGCATTTCAGCTATTTAAAGATAATTACAAATGGGAACATCCCATTAGAAGCCTGGGAATCCGAGCTGCGGATCTTGTGTTAGATGATATTCCCGTGCAGTTGGATTTATTTGGAAATCAGGAGAAAAAGGAAAAGTTAGAGAAGCTGGATCGTACTGTAGATGAGATTAGACGACGGTTTGGATATTTCAGTATACAGCGAGCGGCAATGTATCAGAATAAAGTCTTATCCCACTTAGACGCTGGTACGCACACGGTCCATCCACACAGTTATTTTCATGGGTAATTGGAGGGATAGATTTGAAAAAAGTATTAACCAGAAAACAGAAAGAAAGTTATCAGTGTATTTTGAATTATACGAAGGAGCATGGATACCCGCCGACAGTTCGGGAATTTGGAAAACTGATCGGAGTAAGATCAACATCATCTGCTTTTTCCAGAATCAAGCAGTTGGAGCAAAATGGATATATCCGCAGAATCCCGGCATCGCCAAGAGCAATCGAGATTTTATAGTGAGGTGTCGGCATGAACAAAGTATATGTAGATGTAGTGGCAGAGTTCCGGAAAGACGGACGGCTGGTTCCCATATTTTTTACATGGGAGGATGGAAGAAAATATAGTATTGACAGAATTTTGAAAATTGAGCGATGCGCCAGCAGAAAGGCAGGCGGTGTAGGAGTGATGTACACCTGTATGATACAGGGGCAGGAAAGCCACTTGTTTTACGAAGTGGATAAATGGTTTATGGAGAGAAAAACAGCATAAGGAGAGATTGGTATAGACGATATTATTTGGATTATTAACCGGCAGGGATAGTCACTTTCCCTTTATATTCCTGCAGGTTTTACATAAGAAGATGGATTTCGGTCAGCAAAGGCAGCTCCCACAATGCCTTTTGGATATCCGCTTCTGCAAGTTGTAGTAAGTAATTGCTTCCCATCAAAATCATGGGGAAAGCGAACTGGTCTGAAAGACCGCCAGTTAGTGTGATGATGATAAGGAGATTTTGAAACTGATGACAGACAGAGATTATGCAATTAAATCAATGAAAGAAATTACCTTCCAGATGGCAAGTCATGCACAGGATTATCTGGAAGTTACAATCGAAAGACATTATACTGATATTAAAGAACTGATGACAAGCTACCAAAAACTGATTTTAGAAAACCAGGTTGTATTGGAAGAACTGGATATGGAGTGCCAGGAGAAAATCAATGAAGATATGGCATATGCATTGAGTTATCTGAGCATTTATAACAATCAGCTGAATGTGCCAAAGATGCACCGGGAAATGAATAACCTGATGATCATTTATGGCTTGTCTGATATGATCTATCGTGGAATGACACTGGTGAAGTTCTATGCACCGAATGGTGTGATGCTCAGTGAAATCCTTCATTCCTGTTTTTGCAGTCATTATAATAAGACAGATGTGGAAGTACAGCAGGAGTTAGGAATAGGCAGGACTTCTTTTTATAAAATGAAGAAGCAGGCACTTGGATATTTAGGATTTTATTTTTATGAGATCGTGGTACCGCAGGCAAAGGATAAAAGATTTAAACCGTCACTGGGCGTTGAGGAAGAGTAGGTGAGTAGTATGAGATACGAAGATTCGATGAAAGGTGTAGCTGATCAGATAATCAAAGAACAGCAGCGAGTCAGTAAAATTAAAAACAATCCAGAAGAGTTCCATTGGCATGACGAATATGCAACGTTGAATTTCTTTCGGTTTATCTGCAAAAATATCGGTAACTTGAGAAATGGAGAAATTGAAAAAATGGTCACACGTTTAAAGAACATAGATCAGAAAGCAGTGGAAAACCATGTGAATGGTGCTGTTTGGGCATTTGATTATGATAAGATGTTCTGTGTATTGATGGAAAATGAAATTTGCCGAAAGGTGTGTGAAAAGAATAAATATAACAGTTGGATGAATCTGATTGGACAGTATTGTGCTTCAAGGACTTAAAGACGAAAAAAGTTGTTGGAGAGAAATAATTTCCAGCAACTCTGTCTTTAATGAATAGAGTTCATTTTTTTATTCAACTATTCCCATGATATATACAATATGTAGATTTGCAATTCGAATATCAGTTTATGCTAAGTATAATAATAATAATTACTATTATTGACAAAGGATCATTATCATGTATAATACAGATATACAAGAAACAAAGTGTTAGAAAAATTGCTAGGAACTTGGTAACAAAAATAAATCGACATTGAAAAGGGAAAATGACTATGATAAAATATGAATGTGAACCATGTGGATATATTTATGATCCGGCAGTAGGAGATCCAGACGCTGGTATCGATTCAGAAACTGCCAGACATTAAAAGATCCTAAGAGAACATATAAAAGAAATGGAGGTCAAATTATGACTTACGATTTAAACATTACCTTTGATGACAATTTAGTAACAGGAAATGAAACAATTGATACCCAGCATAAAGAATTGATCGACCGTATCCAGAACTTTGTAACTGCCTGTCAAAATGGCGACAGCAAAGTAAAAGCAATCAAAATGCTGGATTATCTGGATGAATATACTGACTTTCATTTCAAAGAAGAGGAAAAGCTTCAGGAAAAATCCGGTTATCCAGAGCGTGAAAACCATCATGAAAAACATGAAGAGTTTAAAAAGACAATTCAGGAACTGCATGAATACCTTCAGGAGTATGAAGGACCAACAGATCGGTTCAGTGAACTTGTACAGAAAAATGTAATCGACTGGCTGTTTGGACACATTAAAACATACGACCGCTCTGTGGCAAAATTTATCTTTATGAAACAAAATCCAGACCAATGCTAAAATAAACCAGGGAACGAGTTCATTCAGAATGTAGACAACGTGATGAAGTAAACTAGGGGCTGTCACAATGCAGCCCCTTTCCTGTTATAGCGATATTCTAGGTAATATATTGCGCTGGCATGACATATTATTTTACTACTACTATATGGGAAGAGCAAGCAGCTCTTCTTTTTTTGTCCTTTTTATCCAATTTTAAGTTGTAAAGTTTCTTTTCATGCCAACAGAAATATGCTAAATTGATTTTATAGAACAAGATATAATTCCACTTATATATCGGAGGAAAATGAATGAGAGAGAAAACTATATATGAGAAGATTGCAGAAAAGTATAACACAACACCAGAAGAAGTACGCAGAGAAATGCAGATAGCCATAGATGCAGGATTTGATAATCCTGACCCGGCTGTGCAGGAAGAATGGAAGAAAATGACACTTAAAGGAGACAGGCCTACACCGGAAGAAGTAATCAATTACGCAGTAAAAAAATTAAAAGGAAATTAAAAATATGAAGAAAAAGATAACTGCAGTAATTTCAGGAACAGCAATCTTGATAATTGCTGCAGGAAGTATTTATGGGAAATTTGAATCCAGTCATAAAGAAGGCGAACCAGATGTAGTTGGAACTTTTTCTGTAAATCGGGATGAAAATATAACCGTGGTCGCAAATAGGGAAGATATTGAGGATAGAGAAGCGTTTGCAAGAAAACTTTTGCAGATGTACAAGGATGATTCTTTTCATTCGACAAAATTCTCCACAGACAGAGGATATGCGACGAGCATTGATATGAACATCTATTTATGGAAAGAGGATATTGAAGACGGGGAATCGGTAATGACAGCCGAATATAGACCTGTAGAATACGGAAAGGACTATGATGTTGTCAATAATCCTGATAAATTTCAACTATATATAGATGGAAAAAAGATTAAATAGTAATCTCCTGAAAGCAAACTTTTTGTCAATTATTTCAAAGAAAAATTAAAGGATAACAATACATAGTTTTGACAATGATATTTTGAAAAATTTTATAGGAATGCTCTATTATCAAATTGACATAGGAATATGGTAGCATATAATTAGAATTGAATACACTGAAAAAATGGAGGAATTACATGAAAGCACATAAATATTGGTCAGTAGGAGCTTTAATCACAATGATTGGAACTTTTTATACAGGATATAAAGGGTTAAAAGCAGCACACAAATACTTTGCATTTGGCTCTCTGATATGCATGATTATGGCAGTCTATTCTGGTCATAAAATGATTTCGAGTAATAAAAGAACAAGAAAACAGGTGAAAAATACAAAAGCGGAGGAATAGTAAATGTTAGAGTTAGGAATAAAAGCACCGGATTTTGAATTGCCGGATCAGAACGGAGAAGTGCATAAATTAAGCGATTATGCAGGAAAAAAAGTGATCTTATATTTTTATCCAAAGGATAATACACCAGGATGTACGAAGCAGGCATGTGGCTTTTCTGAGCGTTATCCACAGTTTACTGAGAAGGGAGCTGTTATTCTCGGAGTAAGCAAGGACTCTGTAGCGTCTCACAAGAGATTTGAAGAAAAATACGGACTGGCATTTACACTATTGGCAGATCCGGAGCGTAAAGTTATTGAAGCATATGATGTCTGGAAAGAAAAGAAAAATTATGGAAAAGTATCTATGGGTGTAGTAAGAACTACATATCTTATAGATGAGCAGGGAATCATTATAAAGGCAAATGATAAAGTCAAGGCGGCAGATGATCCTGAAAATATGCTTAAGGAATTGGCATAATGAAGATTATTTTATCACCTGCAAAAAAGATGATTGTAGATACCGATAACTTAGCACCGGTTGAACTGCCTGTCTATATTGATAAGACAGCAGAAGTATTAAACTGGATGAAAAGCAAATCAAAAGAAGAACTGAAAGCTATCTGGAAATGTAATGACAAGATTGCAGAGCAGAACTTTAACAGGTTGGAAAATATGGATCTTTATAACAGGCTTACTCCGGCTGTTTTAGCATATGAAGGGATTGCATTTCAATATATGGCACCATCTGTGTTTGAAATCCAGCAGTTTGAGTATTTGCAAAATCATTTAAGAATCTTGTCTGCGTTTTATGGCATTTTAAAACCAATGGATGGTGTGACTCCTTATCGTCTTGAAATGCAGGCAAAGGTTGGAATTGGAGATGCAAAAAATCTGTATGAGTACTGGGGAGAATTGTTATACCGCTCAGTAATCGATGGCAGTAGGATTATCATTAATCTTGCATCAAAAGAATACTCAAAATGTATAGAAAAGTATCTGACACCACAGGACAGATATATTACGATTGTATTTTGTGAGTTATCCGGAGATAAATTGGTAACAAAAGGTACCTATGCCAAGATGGCTCGTGGTGAAATGGTCAGATTCATAGCGGAAAATAATATTGAAAATCCGGTGGAGATTCAGAAATTTGACAGACTCGGATATTCGTTTAGGTCTGATTTATCTTCAGATTCAGAATATGTATTTGAACGCAAAATAAAATAATAATAATGAGAATTATTACTATTTTTATTGACAACAAAATAATAGTGGTATATAATCCTTATTAAGAACCAATCCTAATAAGGAGGACGAATGACAAGTAGGAGAAATACCATTCAAAAAGATCTTGTAAGAAATACAGTATACGAAATGAGAAGACACGTTACGGCAAATGAAGTGTATGAATTTATAAAAGAAGCATATCCAACAATTGGAAAAGGAACTGTATATAGAAATCTTGATATATTGGTAGAGGAAGGTGCATTAAGAAAGGTTGAAGTTCCGGATGGACCGAACCGATTTGATTTTATATTGAAAAATCATTACCATGTAAGATGTATAAAGTGCGGTGAAATTTTTGATGTGGATATGGATCAAATACCGGATTTGCTGGAAAGAATTCATAACACTCATGGAATTGAATTTGTGGATTATGATATTTCATTTAAAGGCATTTGCCCGAAATGCAGGGAGAAGGTAAAGGAGGAACAGCATGGATAGGAAAGCAATGTATAAGTTGAGTTATGGACTGTTTATATTGACCGCTAAAGAAGCAGAAAAAGATAACGGATGCATCATTAATACAGCTATTCAGGCAGCTTCGGAACCAAACCAGTTAAGTATCTGTGTAAATAAGGCAAATTATACGCATGATATGATTCAAAGAACCGGAAAATTTACTGTATCAGTCTTAAGTCAGAAGGCACAATTTGAATTGTTCAAACATTTTGGCTTCCAATCAGGAAGAGATACTAATAAGTTTGAAGCCTTTGAGCAGTGTGCCAGGGGCACAAATGGTATTTATTATATTACAGAAGGTACAAATGCATACATTTCTGTGACAGTTACTAAAACAGAGGACTTGGGTTCACATACGATGTTTATCGGTGAGATAACCGATATGGAAGTTTTAAGCAATGTTCCTTCAGTAACATATGATTATTATCAGAATAATATTAAGCCTAAGCCACAGGAGGTTGGAAAAACAGAGGACAGTCAGACAATATGGCGTTGCAGAATTTGCGGATATGAATATGTAGGAGAGGAATTACCAGATGACTTTATATGTCCTTTGTGCAAGCACCCGGCATCAGATTTTGAAAAAGTAGTAAAGAAAACGGAGGTAAAAGAGATGGCAGAAAACAAATATGCAGGAACACAGACAGAGAAGAATTTACAGG
Source organism: Coprococcus sp. AM100_B19A (assembly GCF_027662015.1). Lineage (NCBI taxonomy): Bacteria > Bacillati > Bacillota > Clostridia > Lachnospirales > Lachnospiraceae > Coprococcus > Coprococcus sp. AM100_B19A. The sequence continues at coordinate 5,441 of NZ_JAQDKN010000026.1, read as the reverse complement.
AGGCATTTGCAGGGGAATCACAGGCAAGAAATAAGTATACATATTTTGCTTCAGTAGCGAAAAAGGAAGGTTACGAGCAGATGTCAGCATTGTTTTTAAAGACTGCAGATAATGAGAAAGAACATGCAAAGATGTGGTTCAAGGAATTAGCAGGAATTGGTGATACAAAGGCAAACCTGGTGGCAGCGGCAGAAGGCGAAAATTATGAGTGGACAGATATGTATGATGGCTTTGCTAAAACAGCTGAGGAAGAAGGATTCCCTGAGCTTGCAGCAAAATTCAGGGCAGTAGGTGAGATTGAGAAGCACCATGAGGAAAGATATCGTGCACTTCTTAAGAATATTGAAACTTCACAGGTATTTGAAAAGAGCGAAGTTAAGGTATGGGAATGCCGTAACTGTGGACATATTGTGGTAGGAACTAAGGCGCCTGAAGTATGTCCGGTATGTAATCATCCACAGAGCTATTTTGAAGTACATGAAGAGAATTATTAAGGAGACAATTGAATTATAAATTTTACACATGGAAGGAGAAAAAGGCATGGAAGTAAGGTATTATATTTGTAAGCATTGTGGAAACATTGTTGAAAAGGTAAAGGATAAGGGTGTACCTGTAATTTGTTGCGGAGAACCTATGCAGGAATTAAAAGCCGGAGTGACAGATGCTGCTGTCGAGAAGCATGTACCTGTATACACGATAGAAGGCAGTCATGTTCATGTCGTGGTCGGAGAGACAAAACATCCAATGCTTGAAGAGCATTTCATTGAGTGGATTACATTAAATACAAACCAGGGAATATACAGAAAACAGTTAAATCCAGGGCAGGAGCCGGTAGCAGATTTTTGTCTTTGCGATGGTGAACAGGTAGAAGAGGTATATGCATATTGTAACCTGCATGGTTTATGGAAATGCTAAAAGCATTTATACATATTAAGGTTACAGAACAACACAAATACAACAGTAATATATGCTGTGTATTAATATATTTATAAGGAGGAACAAACTAATGAAATATGTATGTGACGTTTGCGGATGGGAATATGATGAAGAGGAAGGTTATCCTGAAGGTGGTATTGCACCAGGAACAAAGTGGGAGGACGTTCCAGAAGATTTTGAATGCCCATTATGTAATGTTGGAAAAGATCAGTTCTCAGAAGTTGAATAAAATTCTGATTATTTAAATACGGATAGATAAACAAAAACCCTGGTGCGTGTGAGCAACAGGGTTTTTTATTGCGATAGTTTGTGATGATATCACAGAAAAAGGTTTACCTTTTGCTTATAATGTAACTACAAACAAAGTAAGGAGGTAGTCTAAATGAGATTAAAAGATAAAGTTGCAATCATTACTGGTGGAAGCCGTGGTATAGGATTTGCTACAGCTGATAAATTCTTGAAGGAAGGTGCTTCAGTTGTGTTGGCAGCAAGTTCACAGGAATCGGCAGATGTTGCTGTAGATAAATTAAAAGAAAAATATCCCAATGCAATAGTTGCTGGAATTAGTCCAAATCTAGCAAGCATGGAGTCTGTCAGAAAGGCTTTTAAAGAGGCAACTGAAAAATATGGATGTGTCGACATACTGGTAAATAATGCAGGGATTTCAGAAAACACCTCATTTATGGATTATACAGAGGAGACTTTTGATAAAGTCATGGATCTAAATGTAAAAGGAGTATTTAATACTACTCGTGTAGCAGCAGAATGTATGGTGGCAAGAGGCAAGGGGGTCATTCTCTCAACTTCTTCCATGGTGAGTATTTCGGGACAGCCAAGTGGGTTTGCTTATCCGGCATCGAAGTTTGCAGTAAACGGATTGACTGTATCATTAGCAAGAGAACTAGGACCTAAAGGTATTCGTGTTAATGCTGTTGCACCTGGGATTACAGAAACTGATATGATGAAGGCCGTGCCAAAGGAAGTTATCGAACCTATGATTGAAAGAATTCCACTGCGTCGTCTTGGACAGCCAGAAGATATTGCCAATGCGTTTGTGTTTCTTGCTTCAGATGAGGCGAGTTACATTACAGGTGTTATATTAAGTGTAGATGGTATGGCAAGAAGTTAAGTTAATGAGGTATGGTGATGTAATCACGGAAAATAAATGAAATTAAGACTATAATAAATCTACAAAAAGAAAAAGATAAGGAGGACTGTAAAATGTCTGCTATTAATATCAATAAAAATAATTTTCAGAACGAAGTACTGAATTCCGATAAACCCGTTCTTTTAGATTTTTGGGCATCTTGGTGTGCGCCTTGCCGCATGGTAGTACCTATTGTAGAGGAGATTGCAAGTGAGCGTAGAGATATTAAAGTTGGAAAGATTAATGTAGATGAAGAGCCTGAACTGGCAAATAAGTTCAGTATTATGAGCATTCCGACTTTAGTGGTTATGAAGAATGGGAAGATTGTACAGCAGGTTTCAGGGGCGAGACCTAAGAATGCGATTTTAGAAATGCTTTAGGGAGGTGTGCTAATGGGATTTTTTGATCTCTTTAAACAGTCGAATATTAATCAAGGCATAGAAGAATATAAAAGGACTGATGATGCAGTTCTGCTGGATGTACGTACACCGCAGGAATATCAGGAAGGACATATACCAGAAAGTAAAAATGTGCCGTTGCAGCAACTTGACAATATTGCTTCTGTAGCGAAGAATAAGGATATCCCACTGTTTGTATACTGTTATTCCGGTTCACGAAGCCGCCAGGCAACTGGGATACTGCAACGAATGGGATATTCTAAAGTAAATAATATCGGTGGCATTGCAGCTTACTCAGGAAAGGTGGAAAAATAAGATGAAGGTAATAATTGTAGGAGGTGTAGCCGGAGGAGCTACAGCCGCAGCAAGAATACGCAGACTGAATGAACATGCTGAAATTACTGTGTTTGAAAGATCCGGATACATATCCTATGCAAATTGTGGACTTCCATATTATATTGGAGACGTGATCACAGACCCGGAAGAACTTACACTACAGACACCAGAGAGTTTTTTTAAACGCTTCCGTATTAACATGAAAATTCATCATGAAGTTATCTCCATACATCCGGAACGTAAAACGGTTTCAGTGAAAAATTTAGAGAATGGTGAGATATTTGAAGAAAAATATGATAAGCTGATCCTTTCTCCAGGTGCAAAGCCAACACAGCCGAGACTTCCCGGAGTAGGTATTGATAAACTTTTTACACTTCGTACTGTAGAAGACACTTTTCGGATAAAGGAATATATAAATAAGAATCATCCAAAATCGGCTGTATTGGCAGGTGGCGGTTTTATTGGTCTGGAACTGGCAGAAAATTTGAGGGAGCTTGGCATGGATGTTACGATTGTCCAGCGGCCTAAGCAGCTGATGAACCCTTTTGACCCGGATATGGCATCCATGATCCATAATGAAATGAGAAAGCATGGGATAAAACTGGTACTGGGCTATACAGTAGAAGGATTTAAAGAAAAAGACAACGGAGTGGAGGTCCTGTTGAAAGATAATCCATCCCTTCAGGCTGATATGGTAGTTCTGGCAATCGGAGTCACACCAGACACAGTATTAGCAAAAGAAGCCGGTCTGGAACTTGGCATCAAGGAAAGTATTGTAGTGAATGACAGAATGGAAACCTCTGTACCGGATATTTATGCTGCAGGTGATGCAGTTCAGGTAAAACATTATGTTACGGGTAATGATGCGCTGATTTCTTTGGCAGGACCAGCCAATAAACAGGGCAGAATCATCGCTGATAATATTTGTGGCGGTGATAGTCGTTACCTGGGCAGTCAGGGAAGCTCCGTTATAAAAGTGTTTGATATGACAGCAGCCACTACAGGTATCAATGAAACCAATGCCAAAAAGTCAGGATTAGAGGTAGATACAGTAATTCTTTCTCCTATGAGTCATGCCGGTTACTATCCTGGTGGAAAAGTGATGACCATGAAGGTGGTTTTTGAAAAAGAGAGCTATCGTTTGCTTGGTGCTCAGATTATTGGATATGAAGGAGTTGATAAACGTATTGATGTGCTGGCAACAGCAATCCATGCAGGGCTGAAGGCAACCCAGCTGAAGGATTTGGATCTCGCATATGCACCGCCTTATTCCTCTGCCAAGGATCCTGTAAATATGGCAGGATTCATGATAGACAATATAGCAAAAGGTACCTTAAAACAATGGCATCTGGAAGATATGGATAAGATTTCTAGAGATAAAAGTGTTGTGTTGCTGGATGTGAGAACTGTAGGTGAATTTAACAGGGGGCATATGGATGGATTCAAAAACATTCCTGTAGATGAACTAAGGGAACGTATCAATGAAATTGAGAAGGGAAAGCCTGTTTACCTGATATGCCAGAGTGGGCTGCGAAGTTATATTGCCAGTCGTATTCTGGAAGGAAATGGATATGAAACATACAACTTCTCCGGCGGATTCCGCTTCTATGATGCAGTTGTCAATGACCGTGCGCTGATTGAAAAGGCATATGCATGTGGTATGGATTATTAAAAATAATCATAATATTTTTATAATTTTCTCGTTATATAAAAAGATCCCCCATTTATTAGAATGACTTTCATAATTCTGATAAATGGAGGATTCTTCTTTATATGTTACAGAAAAACAATTTTATGACCTTTGGAGTGTTTCCAGTCTTTTTGGATCAAGGATTGTTATTTTGCCGCGAGAGAGTCTGACGAGTCCTTCGCCTTGAAAGTATCGAAGCATTCGAGTGATAACTTCCCTGTGGGAACCAAGATGGTTTGCGATAGTTTCGTGAGTGATTTTCAGTTCATTTGTTCCTTCAATGGATGATTCTTCTAAAAGAAATGAAGCAACACGCTTATCCAAACTCTTCCACATGATTTGTTCAATCAGCCACATGACATCAGTAAAACGGGTAGCCATTAACTCATTGGTATAGTTTGCGACAGGAGCAGATTCTTTCATGATGCCCTTATAGATTTCAGCAGGGATGATCCAAAGATCCGTATCTTTTTCTGCTTCAATGGTTACTTGAAATTGAATAGACCGCATGATACATGAGGCGGATAAAAGACACATATCCATATCGAACAGACGGTAAAGTGTAATCTCCCGTCCTTCATCTGAAAGTATGTAAGTTCGAAGCTGCCCGGATTTAACCAGTAATAATCCAGTACAGTCCATGTTTCCATTGTGAATGATCGTTCCTTTTTTTACATCCCGTGTGATTAAATTGTCTGAAATTAGTTTTTTCTGTGCTGTATTTAAGTCATTCCATAGTGGAAAATAATTTTCGAAGCTCATAGCAGTCATCTCCTTTACGAACATAGTATACTTGCTTTTTTAAGATGCGTCAATTAAATAATTGACATATGCCATAAATAAAAATATACTGACTATAGTACATGACGGTTGTAAATATGAGGGAGGGATAAATAATGCAGGGAGATGTCAGTTTTACATTTTTGGACCGAAT
>NZ_JAQDKN010000025.1:0-21284 GCF_027662015.1 Coprococcus sp. AM100_B19A | reverse complement strand
ACTTTTTCACGATTGACCATATCAATCTGATTATCACAATCTACTGCCGCATATCCTTTTTCTTCCAGACAATTGATAATTTTTCTTTTCACCTTTAATGTATTTAACTCCGACTTCTCCTTCATATAAACAGACCGAAAAGTTTGCGCTGTTTTTTTACTTCTGCATTCATTTCAGATTCTACGGTTTCTTTCTTTTCTTCTTTTTCCGTAATTCGATTTTGTCCGCACCCTGTAAAAACAATAAGAACTATCAATATCATCGCAAATATCTTACATATGTAATAATTTCCCATAAAAATTTTTTTATTCTTCAAAATACTCATCCAATACTGTTGCATCTTTTTTAACAACATAACCACTTCCACCGATTCCTTTCACATTCTCAACCATACTGATAAGAAGAATTGGTTTGTCCACGCTTTTATCTGCCGTAAACACCGAAAACCACCCGATTTCTTTGCCAGAAGTATCTTCTTTCGTTGCCTTCAACTCGGCTGTCCCTGTTTTTCCAGCCAGCAAAATATCGTCACGATGTGCAGCATATCCGGTTCCTTCCGGATCATTTACAACACCTTCCACCCCTTGCATAATTTCTTCTACATTTTCTTTGCTAAACGCATTTTCTATCCATGTTTCACCGGATGCTTCTTCTTTGTATTTCAAATACGGTTTTATCATATTCCCTTCATTTAAAAATGAAGTATAAATACTTGCCAGATGTAATGGATTTACAAGAATCTGCCCTTGCCCATAACCACTATCTGCCAATTGTATTTCTGTTTCTATTTTATCTGTATTGGAATATGTTGATTCCTGCATCGCAATCTCAAACGGCATATCCTGATTAAATCCTATTTCATTTAAAGTATTCATAAAATTCTCACTACCAATTTTAAGAGCTGCCTTTGCAAAATAAATATTATCAGAATAGATAATTGCATTTTTCATAATAACCGGTTCATATTCATGAAGTGTTGTCACTTGATAAGATCCCCAAGACGAATCTTTCTGCCATGCCAAACCTTCATTTCCAAAATCTTCTTTTGGATCTATGCTTTCCGTTTTCAACCCAATTCCTGCCACAACTGGTTTAAATGTTGAGCCAGGACACCATACTTGACGAAAACGATTATATAATGGCTTCTTTTCGTCTTCGTTTAATGATGTCCATTTCTCTGATGATAAGCCCCGTATAAATTCATTATTATCATAAGATGGGGTACTTACCAAAGCCAATACTTCTCCCGTATAAGGATTCATTGCGACAGAACACCCCGGATCTTCTTTAAACTGCTCGTATAATGATTTTTGCAAATCGGAATCTATCGTTAATCTTATATCCATACCATCTTCTTTAAAAATACTTGCAAGAACCTCTTTTACTTCCCCATCACTATCCAAAATCTTTATATCACAACCATCTTTTCCTTTTAATTGCTTTTCGTATAACTTTTCCACCCCAGATCTTCCGATTACACTTTCAGCTGAATATCCTTCCCCTGGATGATTTTCCAAATCTTCTGCTGTTACAGACTGTACATAACCAATTAAATGAGCTGCTGCTTCCCCTAACTCATAGGTTCTAACTTCCACATCTGATAGCATAACCCCTGGAATTTCCAAAAGTTTATTCTGACAATCCTGCTCCTCAAGTGTCTTTTCTTCTGGCTGTATTTTCATTAAATCTATTTCTTCTACTTTCGGAATAGTTTCAATTGGTACAAAAGAATCTTCTTTTACCCACTTTGCTGTGAGTTTGTTATTTATTGTTTCTACATCTATCTCTAATAACTCCGCTATTTTTTCAATAGATACATTCCTGTCTTCCAGCTTTCCCGGTATAATGCCAACTGATGTTGCTACTCCTTTTCCTGCAAGCATTTTACCATCTCGGTCTAATATTTCTCCTCTCTCCGCTTTTGATGTAGTAACACTTATTTTATCATCACTCTCTAAATCTGGAAAAATCAGGCTATCCTGCCATACTAATTTATATCCCTGTTTCGTCTTCTTCAGTTCCGCCATATTGTCAAATTGTATTGTTCCGGCAATTGTATTACATGATGTTTCATACGAAAGCGTAACTGTATCTGCTTTTTTCTCTTTCACAGCTATATGACTGATTTTAATGTCACTGACCTCTATTCCTTCGTATATCTTAGAATTTCGTTGTATGTATTCTTCTTTTGTCAGATAAACTTTTTCATCTGAATCTATCATAGTATACATTACTTCATATTCCTTTTTTTCAATATGGTTCATATATTCCACAAGTGTGTCTTCTGGTGATTCCGTTATCGTCCTTTTTAATAAAACACCTCCTGAAACAGCAATTACTGTTATAGCTACTATCAGCCCAAAAATCTTACAAGCGTAAGATTTTTGGATATTTTGCTTTTTTCGTCTATTTTTCATAGATATTCCTTTCTTCTAATTTTTTTGTTTCTTAAATCTTACGCTTGTAATATTTAAAAGTCAAGTCTATTTTCAGGAATTGTATACTCCAGATTCACCATTAGACTATCACACTTTTTCTCCTGCCTTTTAATATGCCGGGACACCGTATCCATAGATATTACTGCTTCCGATACGGTAACTCCGTCTTGCCACTTTATCCCCACTGTTGCCTTCTATGGTATTGACGGTTCCACCGCTGACACTCTCTACAATTCCAACGTGGTCAATCGTCCCATTATTTCCCCAGTCAAAGAAAATAATATCTCCTGCCACCGGGGTATAACTTCCGTCACGGAACCTACCTTTGCTTTCAAACCACTTCACACCGTCCGAACAAAGAGAAAATTTCGGAATGACTCCACTCTGAATATAACCGCTCTGGTCTGCACACCAGGACACAAAGCAGGCACACCACTCTACCCTGCCTCCAAATCCATACCATCTCCAATAAGTCGTTCCGCCTTTTCCTTCCTGCGATGCTGCCACCTGAACGATTGCCTGATTGCCGATACCTGTCGGGATTCTTCCAAATGCATAATACTGAAGCACATGTGGTACATACTGCTTGTCCCCATAACTGCTCCACCCCATTCTCTGTGCCATCATATCAGAAAATTCTGCTGCATTGGCAAGGGTATATCCACCTCTAGCTTTCGCCCATTCCAGATATCCATTTCCATAATTGTAGCTTTGCAATGCCAGTTTAATATTTTCCATATCCAGAGGATTTTTTACTCCTGCACGTTCCAGACAGCTTTTTATTTCCTGCACTCCGCAAGAAATCGAATACTCCGGATCTGTGATTCCATTCGGCTGTTTGGGATATTTTGTATTAAAACTGCCCTCTGAACACTGCATCGGGTCAAGTCCTCTCCCACCGGATTCCTGCATCATAATCGCTTTAATCAATTCCACATATTCACCAATTCCATATTGGTTTGCATACTGCCGAATTAGTGGCTCATATGCTTCTACTTCTGCACTGACAGAAGAAACCGTACTGGAATTATCCCCGCCTGTCATGCAAAGAAATCCACCAAATAAAATGACGATAATCAATATCACCACTGCAATCCAACCGCCTGCGGTCAATCCACTTAACAATGCTTTTATAGCTTCCATCAACGCTTTTATTACATGTGTTACTGCCTTTGCTGTCGTTTTCACTGCAATCTTTGTATTCTGTGCTGTCTGTCTTGCTGCCTGCACTGCTTTTTCTGCTTTTTTCATGGAATAATGCATTGCCCGGACAGAAACATTTGCTGTCTGCTCCGATGTCTTAATACTGGTCTTTGCCGTCTGTTCTGCAGTCTTGACCGCTTTTCCAGAGGTCTTGATAGTACCTTTTCCAGTATTCTTTACAACCTGTTCCGATGCTCTCCCGGTCTTGATGGTTCTTTTATCCCGTTCAATGGTCTTAATTTTTTTGACAGCAAGTTCTTTTCCCTGCTCCTGTGCCGTTTCTCCGCCTGAAGGCGGTACTGGTCGAATTTCTTCTTTCGGCTGGTAAACTGTTTCTTCGCCTGTCGAAGAAACAGAAGCTTTCTCTTTCTTCCGTTCAATAATCTTTCCTGCCTGTCTGCGTACCTGATGCCCTGTTTCGTGAAAGATGCGGTCAGCATACTTGCTGGCCGCATCTTCTGCATAACCTACCGGATTATTCTCTCTATCACTAGATTTCTCCGTCGATTGCATGATATTTTCTTTTGTTCTGACATAGGACTGCTTAACATGGTCTGTCACTGTAACTGTCTTATCTAATACTTTAATATCCTTATGGACTTGGCGTGTTTTTATCTTACGATCCATCGCTTTTCTCCATTTGAATCTTTATCTAGCGTTCATGATTAGTTTCTTTTTTGCTCACCTGTGGCAGTTCCCGGCAGTATTCCGGGTATTTCATGCGGATTGCTTCATAAAAATATGATGCATAGCCACAATCGAACATCTCGTATGGGGTAGACAGACTTTCTTCTCCCTTCTCCACATATCCATTCCACAAGTTGAAAGCCAGTCTGGTCAATCGTGCCGAACCGCCTGTCTGCCACCCTTCATGCAATGCTTCTGGTTTAATCAAACGCTCTTTAAAATCAAACATGCGATCAACATGATTTCTGGTATCTTCAGAAATTCCCACACAATAGAAAAATGAACTGTAATAACTGTCGTGCTTTCCGCATTTAGCTAACATCTGATAAAAAAACTTTTCGTGTTCCTTTGATGAAAATCTGATTTCTGACATATTTGGCTCCTTTTCCGGCACTAAAAAACGCCACAAATTGTGACGATTTTCAGTGCCTTGCTTTTCATTATTCAAAATATTTTTAATTTTACATTCTTCCCCGGTTGATACTGTCCTCTCCCGGCTTTGTGGTCATCAGTTTATACAACCTTGTATTGGTTGGGAATCTATTGACGAACGGTACAAGCGAACTTCCATATTTCACCAGACCACAACCGGCATCTGCATTTGTGATATATCCCATTTGCTCTGTAGAAATATTCAAAAGTGTCGCCAACTTTGCTCTGTCCGGCTCTGCCTGATTAAGCATCACGATATACTCACTGTTGGAAATCATCGTACTTGCAAGAACAGAATCTAACAGATATTCCACGTTCTGTGTGATTGCTGTCGGGAATGCATTACGCTTACGAAATCTTCGCCATGCAGAGTTAAAAAATGCTCCGGAATACTCATTTTCAAATACTACATGAAACTCGTCTAAAAAAATATGGGTTCGCTTTCCCTGTTTCCAGTTCTCCGTTACCCGGTTCAACATTGCATCAGTGATTACCAGAAGTCCCATGGTCTTTAACTGTTTTCCTAAATCCAGAATGTCGTATACAATGATACGGTTATTCACATCAACATTACTTTCATGTGCAAATGCGTCCAGACTTCCATTGGTAAATAATTCTGATACCAGTGCCAAATCCTGTGCTTCCGGTTCTTCCTGTTCTAAAAATTTTTCACGCAACACCCGCAAAGTCGGCACTGCTCCGCCATGCTGATATTCCTCATAAACTTCTCCCACACATCGGTCAATAATGGAACGTTCCTTTGCATTGATTCCTTTTTTATCCAACTGTTCAAACAGAGATAAAATAAACTGTGACTTCTCAATCACTGGATCACCGCCATCTCCATATCCGTCTACCATATCCATTGCATTGATATGGTCCCGGCTTCCTGCAGCAATGCGAACCACTTCTCCGCCCATTGCTTCAACTAATGATGCATACTCTCGCTCTGGATCACAAATCAGGATATCGTCCTGCGTTGCCAGTGCCAGGAATACAATCTGCATTTTTGCATTAAAGGATTTTCCACTTCCCGGTACTCCTAAAAGGAATGAGTTTGGATTTAACAGTTTTTCTTTATTACACATGATTAAGTTATGGGAGATTGCATTTTCACCGCAATAGATTCCACCTGCGTCCATAATCTCCTGCACCCGGAATGGCATCAACACTGCTACACTCTCCGAAGTCAGTGTGCGGACTGCCGGAATCTTCCGGTGTCCGATGGGTAGTGCTGTATTCAGTCCGTCCATCTGCTGAAATTTCAGAACAGAAAACTGGCATAACTTTTTCCGTCCGATTGTCAGAAGTGTTTCCGTATCTGCATCAAGCTGTTTTTTCGATTCTGCCGTATGCACCATAGTCAGTATACCGAACATCATACGCTGGTCACGTGTGGTTAAATCGTCCATGAACTCTTTACTTTCTTTTCTCTGCTGTTCCAAATCATAAGGAATCACTGCGGAAAAGTTATTGTTGGCATTTTGGCGTCGTTGCCAGTTTGTTATATTAGTCTCCACACCTAACAAACGTTTTTCCACTTCCTGTACTGCTTCATCAGTCGGAACCGGAATCACATCAATGCTCAACATCAGATTTCGATTCATGTCGGTCAGTTCTGCTATCATATCGTCTTTGATGTAAGAAGCATACTCACGAAGAAAAAGTACTCTTCTATAACGATCTCCCATGCGGAAATAATCTTTTTCAAATTCAAAGGTATCCGGACAGATATAATCTTTAAAGCTGTGTCCTTTTCTCATATTCTCCTGAATATCAAAATGGAAACCAGATTCTTCTCCTGTACGGTAAAAATCGTGCAGAATCCGTAACTTATCTTCTCCATTTATCTCTACACATTTGGAACCCAATCTTGCAAAATGACTGTTCAGCTCTGTTGTCACTCGTGCAAAATACGTTCTGGCTTCTTCGATTGTTTTCTTATAGCAGGATACTGTCACATATTTTTCCTGCACCATGCTGTTGGAACTGGTTGCCTTATCTAAAAGCATATTGTTGTACTCTTTCCGATATAAATCCAGTCCGTCCTCCTGCATCGGAATCAGGATTGCTTTTTCAAAATCCACCTTATTCAAGCGGCGATTATTGATCGTTATTTTTGTTGTTCCACCGCAATCGAAAGAATTTAATAAATCCATATATTCCAGGAACATGGTTTCCTTATCTACTTTGCTTGCCACCGCGTAGTTGATATCTGTAAATTTATAAGTACGTGCAAATTTATTTCTCCCGATTTTAAAAATCCCGTCTGACCAGATAGTCTCGATGGGAATTACCTGCTGTACGCTTCTTGGAATTACAAATTTTTCTTTATCCTGCTTGAAAATATTACTCAGCGTTTTTATCATTCTTCTTGCGTCCCTCCTTCTTCAGACTTTCTTTCTCATATTTTTTAATGACTGGTTCTACCGCATCAAAATAAAGATTTTCTGACCGGAACACCAGTTTTTTCGGCATCAGGATTTCTGATTTTATCCATGCCCAGATAAACTGCTCCGCTGTCATTCCATGATATTTTACAAACCCGAACACTACACATGGGGCAGCTCCCAGTACACAAATCCAGCTCACTGTTTCCATGCTCATGTATGGGTGAAGCAAAAAATAAAGCCCAACGGCAATCCCGCAGGCTAATCCTGAAAAGATAAACTGTCTCAGGGACAATCCGAAAAAGATTGCTTCCGTGTAATCCCTGATTTCCTTGTTAATTTTTACTTCCAAAACGATACACCTCCAAATCGCACATTTGTTATATTTTTTCTGTTCTGTTACACTTTGGGTAAATGAAAGGGGGGACTGACCTATGCCAATCACTGTTATGATTTCACTTGTTGTTACCGTTGCTCTATTCCTGATTTCTCTGCTGTTTCGGATTGCTGCCAGATTAAATCTGACCTTACCGCTGTTATACTTTCTTGCTGTTTCCACAATTCTGAATCCATGGGCAGCAACTCATGAGAAACTTGCATTTGCAATCCTCTATCTGCTGACTGCCTTTTCTGTTCTCAGCTGGATTTTTGCTCTGCGACGCAAATGGCAGGAACATCAATACTACAAAGTTATGAAAGACGATATGTCCTTCCAGATTTCTCGTGCCAGACAAAGAGGGATTCCATTAGATTCTGTTCATTTCGATTCTCAGGGAAATATGAGATATAATGACAGCAAAGATATTGTAGAATAGGCTCATAACATACAACAGGGTATGTACGGTTTCTTACCATACATACTCTGTTTTTTATAATCCCATCATTTCCCTCACTACCCTGTCTGACATCTTCACCGCACCGACCAGTACAAGCATATTGAAAATCAACTCTCCAATATAGCTCCACACCATAGTGACTACTGCTGCATCTGGATTGACAACTGGCGGTGATGATGCAAACAATGAAAATATAATGCAGGCAAGTACCACGATTGCTCCCTCCAGACACACTGCTGCGTATGACTTCAAAAAACTTCTTCCGATATTCTGACTCGGCTCTCCTGCAAATGAAGATAATGGAATCGGTGCAATCGCTGTGTAAAGATACAATCGAAAAAATCTTCCATATACACTCATAATCATAATGAAGCTCAGAACTGTAATAAAAAGTCCACCGATCAACGTCACCGCCCATAGAGGAATACTTTCAAAAAATCCACAATCTTCTACCGCTTCTATGATTTCGTCCGGTAAAACGGTATCTTCCGTACTTCCAAATCCTGCGGTCTGCATAATCGTACTGGTCACTCCTTGTATGATATTGAATAATGCCATCATCAGCTCCAGTCCATACGTGACTACGCCTTTTGTAATCGCAAAACGGATAAAAATTTTCAATGCATGTTCCGGTCTTTTTACCTCTGTAAAACTTCCACAAGTCTTGACCACTCCGACTACAAAGAAAAGCACTAACAAAGCATAGCCGATTGCCTGCAATGCTCCATGGATCTGCACAATCACCTGCCAGATACCGCCACCCTTAAAGGTTTCCGGTGACTGTGTGAGTATCTGCCAGATTTCTGCAAGTTTGCTGTTCCAGGTATCCAAGGCATTTTGCAAGTTCTGTACTACCCAGTTATCTGACACCTTCTAAACACCTCCTGTCTTAGCCTGGGCGGTGCGATTCCTTTCGGACCTGCACCGTCCCGTTTCCTTATTTCCTATTCTTCTTAACCTGTAATCAGATTCAGGATTTCTTTTGCAAATGTAATAATAACACCGCCTGCAAGTGTCAGGAATCCATTCGCTCTCTGGCTTGGATCATGAGATTTCAGTGATAAACCGACCTGCACAATTCCAAATCCCAACAAAATCATTCCGATGGCACGAATCAGTCCAAAGATAAACGTGGACAGATTATTGATAACGGTCAGTGGATCGTCTGCCGCAAATACGGTACTTGCTCCTGCTGTCATAATCAGTACCATTGCAATATACACTGCCATGGCACGTTTCATTTTTGCTGTCATTGGCAGCTTCTTCGTTGATTTTGTTGTTTCTTTCTTCTCCTGCTTCTTTCGCATATCTAACTTCATTTTTTTGATAGCCTCCTATATATTTTTCTTGGATTTACTGATATTTCTGAATGATTTCTTCCAGATCTTCATCGGATAATAATTCATAATCTTCCACTTCCAGAGAATCATCTGTGAACTCGCCTTCCAAGCTGTCTCCCAGTGAAATACTTGCCACTGCCCGGTCAACTGCTCCATGCAGATATGGTTTTCCGTTTCCGTCAGTTGTAAGTCCCACATTGGGGTGCTTTAAAATATCAAATTTCTCGTCTAAAATTGGTCTTTCTCCACGAATAAAAAGAATCGCATATCGGTTATCCAACATGCGAACTTCATCGGGTGTCATCAGCTCCCGCCCTGTATTCTGATAATTGGTGGAATAGTTCCCGGAATGTCCCGTTGACTTTCCATAGGTGTTCGTGTCAATCGTTGCCTTGCCAAGAAGTTCGCTGACATATTTATGTGTTCCCTGCTCATTGCCGCCTAAATATAAAAATTCATCACAATTTCCCATAATGCTTTCCCACTGCTTCTCAAACAATGCTTTTAACTGCGCCAGATTCTGCAAAATAATACTGACTGACACTTCCCTGGAACGCATCACAGACAGAATCTTATCGAAGTCATCAGGCAGTGAAACATTTGCAAATTCGTCCATGAGGAAATGCACATGAACCGGAAGTCTCCCTCCATATTTATGGTCTGCCAGATAGAACAACTGCTGAAATAACTGGGTATACAAAATTGACACCAGAAAGTTGTAACTGGTGTCGTTGTCCGGGATTAACGCGAATAAAGCCATTTTTCGCTCTCCCAGTGATGGCAGGTCTAAATCGTCCGTTGCGGTCAGTGCTGCCAGACTGGATAAGTTAAATTTCTCAAGTCTTGCTGCAAGTGTAATCTGAATGGACTTTAATGTTTTTGCACTACCAGAGTGATAATCTTTGTAATACTTCACTGCAATGTGTTCTGGATTTTTCATTTCCAACCGCTCAAATAATTCATCAAGTGGTGACTGATACTGGTCATCGTCTTCTCTGACTTCTCCGGCACGTAACATTTCCATTACCATCGGAAAATTCTGTTCTTCCTCTGGTGCTTCATACTGTAAATAGAAAATCAGTGCCAGCAACAGCATGGAAGCTGCAGTATCCCAAAACGGATCGTTTGACTGACTTCCCTTGGGTGTAGTCGCTTTGAATAGGTTCGTTACCAATCTCTGCACATCGTTATCGTCCTTCAGATATACAAACGGGTTATAGCAATGGCTCTTTTCCATGTTGATCAGGTCAAGCACTCTTACCTCATATCCTTTTTCTTCCAGAAGATACCCAGTATCTCTTAGATTTTCTCCTTTTGGATCTAAAACCACAAAAGAAGTATTCGCCTGCATCAGATTCGGCTTTGCAAAAAATCTGGTCTTCCCTGAACCGGAACCACCAATCACAACCGTCAATACATTTCGCAAATGTTTCCTCATGTTATAACTGATCTGCACATGCATGGTCAGCAACTTATTTTTTGTAAACCGCTTCTCCTTGTATCTGCGATTTATTTTCTTCACATTTCCCCATTTAGCAGAACCATGTTCTTCACCTCGTCGGTAATGTTTCTTGGTAGAAATATAAATCCCGATTCCCATGCCGTAAGACAGCAAAAAAATAAGGACAGTTTTTACACTGTCCCCACATAACCGAATCGAAAACGGATGGTTCATTGCTTCCGGGACTCCATCCAGAATCCCCATAAGACCAGACGAAAGATAAGGTGCGACAAGTAACGCAAACCAGATAACCGGGATAATTCCAATTACCGCCAACATCAGACTGCTCTGCTCATCATCGTTCTTCATGGCTTCTGCGTCCTCGCTTTTCCTTCTCCGACGGTACTTCGATTTTCTCAATGACTTTCATTAAAACGTCATCGACAAGCTCCGTATCTTTTCCCTCTTTCAGCATCTGATTCCGCTTGTCCTTTAGGGAATGGAACACTACGCCACTCTCATATTTATCCAGTTCTAACGTAATCGTATCACTGCTCATTTTGCATTCTCCTTTCCCGAATTTTTCTAGCGTGCTTCTTTTCTATGTTGTCCTCTGGATTTCTGTTCTTTCTTTTCAGGCTCTGGATTTTCTTTCTTATCTTTCACATTTTCAGAACTGTCTTGCCCGTTTTTTTCAGCCTCTGACTGTCGGTAAGTTGCATTCCGATTCTGATCCAGTACCTTTGCCATTCTTGCAGAAATTGTATTCGCTGCATCTCTGGCTCTGGAAAGTTCCACTCTCACTTCCTGAGTCTCCATTTTTTCAAAAAACTCTGGTGCATGTAAAAAATTATATCGACTGGTATCCATTCCATATTTTTTACACAACATATAAGACGCACACGATACATGAAATGCATCTTCATTTTTATCATAGTGTGGATTTCCATCCGCATATCCGGCAAATACCAATTCCGGCACAAGATTCTGAAAGATTTCCTGTGCACTCATCCCTTTTCTTACATAAATACAACCTTCTTCCGGTTTAAAAAATGCTCCTTTTTCATCCGGCATCTGTTCTGGTTCTGCTGCAACAATATTTACCGGAGGGGTACTGACTAACGCCCGGATTAAATCATGTTCTTCATATTCTGACTTTTGAATTGTAGTATCGGACATTGTTGTCTGAGAAATATCATATAGCTTTTTCGCATTATAATAATTTCCAACTGTACCATCTTCACGCTTATATGTTTTTCCTGGCTCTAAAATCAGAACTGGATTCTGTTGTTCCATACGTTTTAAATAAAATCCATGATCTCTCCAGTATCCATAGTCACCTAATTTCTGTGCATCTGGTCTTTGTGCCAGAATCAGAAGTGCATTATTGGTAGTATATCGATCAAAGGTACTCTGTACATCCAGATACTTCTGCAGCATTTTCCCATCCGTTGCCACTTGTGCGGTTACCTGCTCTGACAACTCATAGCAGCGATTCCTGTTATTTTTGCTTTCCGCAATAAATGCCTGTACCTTTTCATCCTGTGGTACAGCCGATGCATTTAATAAAGAATCAAAACTATTATCCATAAAATTTACCTCTCTTTCCCTTTCCTTGGTTTTCGTTTCTGTTGTGGCTGCTGGTGGCGAATCTGATTCGGGTCTTTATTTCCCTGATTTCTCACCGGATCATTTCTATTCTCACGCCGCTCCGCTTCTTTCTTCCTTGCATTCTGTATTTCCCGAAGTTCCTTTCTGACCGATGGTTTCTCTGGTTTTTCCGGGGTAAATAACTTAGAAGTACCCTCTGCGGTTTTCTCTTGCTTCTTTGAGGTAGGCTCGGACAGACGGGATTTGGTCGTCTTTGCCAAAGAAGGGTTTTGCTCCTTACCCTCTTTCTTCACCGACTCTCCAAACAACTCGTCCATAAGCTGATCCTCCTTGGATTTCTGCGGATAATCTTTTTCCGGCTCTGCCTGTCCCTGTTTTTCTTGCTGAACCTGTACTTTTTCCGGCTTCTTTTCCTGCTTCTCTGATTTTCCGGCTTTTGCTTTTTCTGCACGTGTCCGCTCAATTTCCGTCTTAATCTTCGCTGCTTCTGTTACAGATGCAAACTGGAATCTATCTACGATACGGTTGATTCTTGGTGCATCTTCTTCCTTTACAATCACATCTATCAATCCGTCACTGCTTCCTCTTGGATTTCGGACTGCACAGTACAACACGCCATATCGTTTTGCTTCCTGAACAAATTGTTTCAGATCACTTTCTTTCACTGAAAATACCGTCAGTGGTCTACCTGATTTGACCAGTGTTTCAAGTCTTACTCTGCCTTTTGTCTTTTTCTTCTCTTTTAAGACTGCATACAGCATCACTGCCAGATGCTTCGCTCCTGTGCCACTGATCTTCAATGCTGCTTCACCGACTTCCAACGACATTCGGACCACCTGATCAGCGGCTTCGCCTGATGTGTTCATGGCTTTGTTCCTCCTTCTTCTCTTTTTCTTCCCGCACCATCTTAAATTTTTCTTCGATTACCTTGGAACGTGCGGCGATTCCATCACAAAGTACTGCCTCCTTTCTGAGCGTTCCAATTTTCTCTGTCAGAACTTTTATCTGCTCCTTCATTTCCTGTATTTCTTCTTCCGGTCTGTCTGCCCGGATCTTATAACGCAGGTGCTTCCGCTCCTCCACACACTGCTCCATTTTCTTCTGCAAACTTTCTTTCAACAAAAAAAGCTGCTCCGCAGTATCAATGTGATAATGGCAGAGCAGCTTCGTCTCTTTTGAAATGGTATTCAGTTTTAACAAATCCTCCCGGAACAATACATGCACCTGTTTGGCAGATATTGACAGGCGGTTCTTCGGCAGGATTCCTAAAAGATAACAGTAGTGCAGATACAATCCCCGAAGCCCTCTGATTTTTCTTGTCTGCTTAAAGTTGCCGGATACCTGAATCCGGTAATACTTCCCAACTGAAATTTTTTTCTCGGCAGGTAATTCATTTTCTTCCAGAATCCGAACCCGGATTGCTTCCAGCGAATAATTCTCTCCAAAGTTCCGCTTTAGCTTCAGACCTCGCTCTCGCCCTTCCGGACGAATAGTGATGTCTTTTCCAAACTTAAACAAGTATCCTTTTTCCCGCAAATAAAAAAAGAACTGTTTTTCAGTCCTCGCTTTTCGGATTGCTTCATCAACATCTGCTTTTACCATGCTATGATAACTCGGCTTTCCTTGCTGTTCTGCCTGCCACTCAGCATAATGTTTTCCTTTTCCCTGTTCCGGCTGCCCGACAACCGATAACTGGTATTCTTTACATAACCGGTCCGACACCATTCGCATATCCCGATAATCCTGATTTGTCCTGTGGTATCTTTTCCCGTCAAGGAATGAAACTGAGTTCACCACAAAATGATTGTGTAAATGATTTGCCTTATCCAAATGAGTTGCAATCAGCACTTGATACTGACTACCCCACAATTCTTCTGCCAGCTTCTTTCCAATCTCATGTGCCATTGCCGGATTACACTCTCCCGGTGCAAAAGACTGATATCCATGAAATGCAACAATCCCGCCTTCCTTTCCAAAACGCTTTTTGACTGCAATCATTTCTTCTCTGGCAGTTGTCGGTGCACAATTAATTCCCGATACATACTGTTCCATCAGTTCTTCCGATTCTCCGACAAGCTCTGTTTCTACGGATTCGGATTGTTCCCGTCTGGTCTTTTCGGCATTCACCGCATAGGTAATCACATCATTAAATCCCTGTAATTGCCCAGTTTCACTTTCTGAAATCAGTTCTTGGTTCGTCTGTTCTTTGGTCTTATCTGGATTTTCCGCATAATTGATGACTTTTCCAATCCAACCTTTGATGCTCCAGATTGATGTCACTGCCATGATTTATTTTTCCCCGGAAGTATCACTGCTTCTGTAATCTTACGGACTGCTTCATTGAACTTCCGCACTTCCTTATCGTAACGCTGCACATCTACCACATTTAACACATGTGCTTTCTGTGCGATCTGATTTAAGTTATTTCCAATCTTATGCAGCTCCCGCATCATAGAATAATAATCTGGCGGCGGTGCGTCTCTTGGAACAACACCAGAAATCAACTGTCTCAGGTAAGCTTCCCGGTTCAGTCCGCTTCTCTTTACTTTCTTATCCAATGCCTCTGCTTCTTTTTTGTTCAATCGGAAAAGGATTGCTACATTACGTTTTCTCAACGCTCCATCTCCTTTACTTTCTGTATAGAATCTGGTTCCTGGTGAATCTGGTGTTTTTCTTTATCGTAACTGTAAACTCTGTCTGAGAGAACCTCCTGCCGTTCCACTTCATTTTTATTTACTTCCCGTACCATTTCACCAAGCATTTTCGGTTCCATCTCTCCATTATCCGGAACAATCAGAACTTCATGCACAGATGACGGTAACACATAAAATCCTTCTGGAAAAAGCTGTTCCAATTTATTTAAAACTTCTGGCTGCGTGATCATAGATGCTCCATATTGCTTTTCTACATTCGTAAGTGCATACAGCATATCATGTGAACGAAGTCCAAAATCAACATTTTCATCTAACAGGTTTGTTGCATGTCCTTCTTCATTAAAAATACTCAACAACATTTCGTCCATTGACTGAAGAATCGGTGTATTTACAGGCTGTGTATTTGCTCTGGCCTGCTGGAACATTTCCTTTGCATCCACATTCCACATCTTAAGATGTTCATTTTTCACCTTCATAGTCGCTTTTCCATCGTTAGACTCTACCGGAAAATCCACATAACAGATAGCCGACAGATCTTCCATATTTTCATGAGGCATTTCCTGTAACATTCGTTTGTTTGCCTGGGTGTTCACAAGCATCACTGCCAGATGCTCCTTCACTGAATCATAATCCATTGGGTTAATACCACTGTGCAAAAACGGAACATTGCCTGCTTCTTCCATGCATCTTGCAATTTCATTCATCACTTTCTCAACGGGTTCACCCAAACGTATTTCATTGAAGAACGGTTCTACATAGACAACTGGGCACACATTTTCTTCCTGCAGTCTTACCTGGACTCCTACCATCTGGACTCCATTATTTTTATTCATCTGCATTACCTGAAATTCTGCATTCTCATATTTAGCTGGTAGAAAATTCCGGATGTCTTTTGCTACACCTTCCGCAAATACCTTTTCTGCTATCATTTCTTTTGCAATCATTTCTTCTGTTCTCCCTTCTTCTTGTTCATTTTCTTTAAATATTCCTGATATCGTCTTTCTGCTTTCTTCTTGTCTTTCATTGATACTTCAACCAGCATCTTGTATCTCCTTTCTTTTTGTCTACTGAATCTTGTTAATCTGTAATAGGCACATCAACACTACTCCTATAATGCCACCTACTAATACTCCACAAATAAACTTCAACATTGTTACTTTCTCCTTTTTCATTTTCTGAGGGTTTCAGGGATTCTCCCTGACAAGCTGCCGCCGGACTGCCAGACAGGAAAACTGTGTGGTAATCCAAAGGCGTTGCTTGCTGGTATTGTGTATTCTTCTGCACCCGTCTCACTGTTCCGGGTATCAGAAGATTTACTTGCCGAAAAAGCACTTGCTTTTTTTATTTTTTCAGTTCACAAATCCCGCAAGCTTCACACAAGTATTCACACTTTGTGCATCGTACATTTTCATCAGTTGCCATACATTCTTCACTTGCCGGACAATACTTTTGACAACTTTCACACTGCTCTGTACAGCTTTCTTCTGACACTTTCTCAGCAATAATTCCAAGTAATTCACTCTGTTCTTTTTCTTCTTTCAACTGTGTTTTCAGAAAAATCTTCAACAGTTCTTCACTGTCCACATCGTCTTCCATCGTCAAAATCAGCTTTTTCTTATGCACGACCTTCAGCTCATATTTTGCAATTTTCATGTTCTTTTTCACCTTCTATCTCTCATATTTTCATGACCAGACATACTCTTTTTCGTGCTTTTTTCTCGCTTTGTAATTGCCAGATTTAACTTGATGCAGAGCAGATCGTTGTAATCTTTTCCTTGTTTTGGCGGTACATCTTTTACCTGATATTGCTTTGGAAGCACTGCAGAAATTGCTTTTGTGGCAAGTCTCCCAATACGGTCATTGTCCAAATGCAGAACGATTGTCTTCACCTCTGGATGCATTTTTAATGTCCTGGTCAACGCTGCAGGGACTTTACTTTTTTCAATTTCTTTTTCTGGCTGATAGACACCTGCCAGTGACAATAAATGTTCTCTCCTCCACTCTTTCCCGTCTAATTTCTGCAACGTCGCATAGGATAACAAATCAATGGCTGACTCAAACAGATGCACCGTATCATTGGATTTCTCTGCAAAAATGGAAAAAGAATAATTCTTATCGCTTCCATTTGCTTCTCCTATAAAGCTGGTTCCGATTCCTCTAAGAGCTGCATATTTCGGATTATCTTTCTCATCCATCCCTACAAACACTACGTTATGATGAAATGCACTTTCATAAACTCTTCCGGACTCCAAACAAAACTGAATGATTTCCTTATCAATCCCACGTCCTAAAAGATACGCAATCACTTTATGATCATCTTGATTTTTCTTTGGCAACAGTAACTGTTTCTCCATCGGAACATTCTCAGATACAAAAAGAGGCGGCTGAATATTTGCCCGTTCTGCAAGCAATTCAACCGCCTCTAAAAAACTGTATCCTCTTACTTTAATCAGATAATCCAATGCTGATCTGCCACCGGTTCTCTGACTCCACCACATCCATTTCCCATTTGATATTTTCAAACTATCGTGTGTTCTGGTAGTGTAGGTGTTGCCAGAAAAGTGAACTAATTCGTATGGTTCATAATTTTTCAAGTACGTAAGCAAATCCATCCGCTTGACCTCCCGCACGACCGATGGTGGTATATATGGCATAATTTTCATCTCCTTTCTTGCCTTAGATTGATATTATTGGGGATAATATCCGGGCATGAAAATAGCCAGGTGATTCCTTGAGTTGGAACCATCTGGCTATGTAAGGCACGTATATTCTTTTTTAATTATTTAATAATATTTCTTCTAACCGCTTAATTTCTGCATTAATCTTATTCATATCTGGACTGCGTAATTCAAGGTTAAAAGATACTACTTTTTCTCCAGAAATATCCTCTAAACCATAAGCTAATTCATTAATTCGTTTATCATAATCATCTATAAAATTCTCAATATCTTCTATTATAGATTTGCTCAACTCTGATGTATATTCTATCAATTTTTCGAACATTTCTGGAACACTAATACATTTAAAATCTAATGCCCAAAGATGATCGCTTTTATATACTTCAATCAATTTTTCTGCTACATAAATTATATACTCAGCATTTCCTGGCGTTCCACGTTCACCAAGTGCTTCTTTAAGAGCCTTATTAAGTATAACACAAAGAATATCATTTTTCCGAATAAGTTCTTTACTTTTTGCCTGAACATAATCAAAAATTTCTATAGGATTTTCAAAACAAACTGTTCTTTCAAATGAAATACCGTATTTCATATCATATCGCAAATCATCCAGTTTATTCAAATTATCTTTTAATACCTCTGCAAATAATAAGTACTCCCACAAAGCCGGTTTTTCAACTACTAATTCAAATACACGCCCGGAATATTTTAACACCTTAGGCGATACCCCTTCTTTTGAAAAATGTTTTCTTAAACATAAACTATCATTAACCAAATAAGCCAATTGATTTTTCAGACATTTTATAATATCTTGACCTGCGTTAAACTCGTATACCCAATTACTATCTTTGTTTCTTAAAGTATCTACAAATTCAAATATTTTTTTCGAATCTACAATATCTGAAAAATTCATTTCTTTATTTTTCTTCCAAACAGGCAAAATATTACTTACTTTTTGATCTATAAATACAAAAATCGGGATACCTTTTGCTTTTGCCCGTAAATACTCTAAATTAGTAATTGATTTTTCTCCATGATCTGTTATGTACCCATATCGACTGCCAACGATTAGTACCATTATATCAGCTCTTTGTTCTACGACTCGAAGACAGTTATTTATAGTATCTTTATCCGGATCTATTGGAAAAGAATTGTATTCAGATAATATGGCTTCATATCCTAAATCCGCTTCAATAAATTCTCTAATATCTTGCCTAATCTGTTTTAAATCATAACATGTAGAACTTACAAATATTGATGGTTTACGTGCCTCTCCTGAAATATATTGCATTTTCACGCCCTCTTTCTATTATGACTTTTTTCTATTTTTTATTAGTAAAATTATTGATAAAATATCAATATATACGTGCTTACTAATCTGTTTTAAAAATCAAATGCATGTTTGAATGACGTTGAAGTGAATTTATATCTTTTTCTATGTATTTCCACGTTTCTTTATATGTTCCTTCAACGGAAACTGATTTATCTGAAATAAAATCTATAAACTCCAAAACTTTTCCTTCATATTTTTCAGCAAATTCATCCGAAAGTATTTCTTTCTCATCATCTGAAAAGTCTTTAAGTTCATTGTATAAAACATGTTCTAAATTGCATGAATTAAAATATAACCTATACGGAATATTGCGGATTTTTCCAGTTGTGTACAACTTAAACATAATCTCTGATTTATGTGCATTTCTTTTTTCAACCTCTTCAATGTCAAAATATTCCATATGATCCTCATAATATTGAATATTTTCAACTTCTGCTTCCTTAATGCAATTTTTAGTAAATGCACCATCTGTGTCAGCTATATGAATAATTTTTACAAAATCTCCCCAATTATATCCGTACTTACTTTTGATAGTCTCTATTAAAGCACCTACTTTTGACACTACGTTTTCTTTTGTTGTACTATAATTAGATGTTATATCTCCATGAACAACTGCAAATTGCACTTCTTCCGAAGAAAAAAACTCTTTCAATATTCCACCTATAGCATTTTCATCACTAGGCCCCTCAACAATAACCGTAACTACCTTTTTTTCATTCACTTCGCAGTCTCCTTCCTGCTTTTCTAAATGCTCTCGCAATTTTCAAGCTGTCAGTTTCTTCATATATTTTTTCTTCCTGTCCACCAAGAGTAATACTTCTAATATACATACTTCGGAGATTATTAGATCCTTTCACATTTTTCATGTGAATATATCTATTATTTGGATTGGCAGTAGAAAACATAATACTATCTTTATCCAACATCTCTAATGCACGTAGATTGTGAGATGTAAAAATCAATTGTCCTTTTGCACTCTTATTGAAAATATCTAATAATTCTCCTAACATATACTCAAAAATTCCAGCATCTAATTCATCAATAACTAAGCAGATAGAAGAATTTCCAAATGCTTGAATTAGAACATTTAAAATAGATACTATCTTAATAATACCTTCAGATTCCATACGAATCGGAATCGTTCTTTTTCCTTCTCTATTCGACATAAGCTCAACTTTCCAGCCTTCTTCACCAGAATCCATTGCTTGCTTTCCATAATCTTTTATTTCAATACTCATTCCCGGAATAATTGTATATAAAACAGTATTGATTTGATCTACAATCTCATTAAGAATATCTTTCTTTTTAATATCTAAAATAACTGGTTCCATTAATGGAACTGCAAAATCCCCTTTCATTCCTGTTTTTTCCTTTTCAATGCGAAAAGCCATTGGGAGCAAGAAATTTGCAGAAATCAAACCGGAATGAGAACTTCTAATAACAAACAAATCTTTAAGTGCAAAATCAAACAATGCATGAATAACAATGGAATAATTCTTAAATTCACTATTTTTTTTAAAGAAAATTTCTCTACTATCTTTTCCAAAAATGTAAGAGCAATTACTCTTTTCTGCTATTTTTCGTGCAACAATAAGATCCATTTTTACATTTTTATCTTTCCCAACTAATTCTTCAACTCTTTTCAATGGTTTAAAAACAACATCTGTCTGAGTTCTTTGATAATCCATAAAAACATTCTTATTCGTTCTATTGCCATCTTTATTTATTGCACAATTCAAATATTCTCTTTCAATAATAACGCCATCATCTATTTTCGAAAAAATAATATGATACCCTACCTCATACAGTACGTTATCTCCAAATATTTTAAATTCAGCATTTATCTCTGCATTTGTTGAATCTGTATCGATATAATCTATAATCCTTTGATCTAATTCCTCACCAGTAATAATACCTTGTAAAAAATAAAGTGCATCGACAATTGCTGTTTTACCAGATCCATTTTGTCCATAAATTCCCAAAATCTCAGCTCTATTACATTCAAATTTTCTTTCATTAGCAAGCGGCATTATAATAATACCATTCTTTACATTTTTAATATTTTTTAAAGTTAATGATGATAAACGAACAACAATATTTCCCATAATTGCCTCCTATAATCCATTAAAATCGCATCTATATTCTAACACAAAACATTTGATTTTTCAATTTCATTTTACATTTTGGTATTTTTTATTCTATTTTTTAAATTATAATATTATTTATATTGTGTTCATTTTT
>NZ_JAQDKN010000024.1:0-33285 GCF_027662015.1 Coprococcus sp. AM100_B19A | reverse complement strand
GGGTGGATTCGGGACTTTAACCCGTTAGAAACGTGCGCCGCTAGGCGCACACGCAAAAAACCGAAGCTTAAAAGCTTCGGTTCTTATCATTCCGCTCAGATTAAGCTCTTTCAACGCGTCCGGATTTCAGGCAGCTTGTACATACGTACATTTTCTGTGTTCCGCCGTTTTCCGTTTTAACTCTAACGGATTTTACGTTAGATTTCCACATCTTAGATGATCTTCTATGAGAGTGACTTACGTTATTTCCGAAATGAGCACCCTTTTCACAAATAGCACATTTAGCCATGATTGCACCTCCTAACGATCTGAAATGTCCGCTTACAAATCTTGCAGACTCACAACAATAGTTATTTTAACAGAAACTTTTAACAATTGCAAGTGTTATTTTCACTTTTATGCATTTTTTGTTTCTTCATTGTGTCCATAATAGCCCTCATACTTCTGTGAGCCATAATATTTGTTATAATATCCCTTCTGGTTCTTACGCTCTACCTTGTTAAGAACAACACCAAGAACGGACACTCCCGAATTTTCCAGCTGGTCTTTTACATTCTGCACCAGACGGTATTTGGTCTTACCTGCTTCGACAACAATGATCGCGCCATCACTCTGATGTCCGATGATTGCCGCATCAATAACAAGACCAAGCGGCGGACAGTCAATGATAATATAATCATAGACATTCTTCATGGACTCCAGCATACCAGTAAAACGTTTGGATTCCAGAAGCTCTGTCGGATTCGGAGCCTCCGGTCCGGAAAGAAGAATATGAAATTTCGGAATATTTGTCGCCATAATCACATCTGCAAGCACACACTGTCCGGAGAGGAAGTGTGACAGCCCTTTATCTGCGCCGGTAATCTGAAGTTTCGATGCCATAACAGAATTCCTGATATCCGCATCAACAAGAATAACAGATTTTCCCATGTCTGCAATTGATTCTGCCAGCGCAACAGAAACAGAGCTTTTCCCCTCTCTCGGCACACAGCTTGTTACAAGAATGACTCTTTTATCATCTCCGCAAAACTGCAGATTGGTACGCAATGTCCGGATTGCTTCACGCACCCCGTAGCTTTTCTTTTCAATCGATAAATTAACCTTTTTCAACAAAACACCTGCTTTCTTCCCCACGCGGGGCTATCTGAATCTCTTTATCTGCTCTTCCATATCCGTCTTGGATTATCTACAAAAATCTCTTCCGCATAATCCTGTCCCATCTTTTTTCTGACGTAAGTGGCACACTTCCCGAGGTTCATCTTCCGCCCCTCCAGATTGTGTGCATCTGATCCTATAAAATCCACAAGATCATCTTTCATCAGGCCGGCACAGAACTTTTTAATCGTATGTCCTTCATATCCCAATACGGAATCTGCATTTATCTGGATCTGTGCTCCAAGTTTTTTCAGTTCCTGGATTCTCTCCGGTTCCTGACAGCAAAAATACCTTTCAACATGTGCAACGATCGGTCGATATCCCTTGGTGATCAGCTCATAAATGTAATTACGGACCGTGACAAAACTGTCATTGGTTGAAAACTCTGTCAAAACATATCTGCTTCCAAGCATCGTCGGCCGAAGCTTCTTATCAAGATGCCGGATCATCTGCTCATTCCGGTAATACTCGCAGCCAAGCCTCAGTCCAATTCCAACTTCTTCAGCATAATCGCGAAGTTCATGGTATACTCGGATCACCTTTTTCATGGAAGGCTCAAACATCTCCGGTCTGTAATGCGGAGTCGCAATGATATAACGTACTCCCTGCTCATAGGCATCCCGTATCATTGCTCTGGAAGTCTCCATATCCGGTGCTCCATCATCTACTCCCGGAAGAATATGACAATGAATATCTACCAACATCAAAACGTATCTCTCCTGTCAAAAAGAAAACGCCCCTCACGGTGACTCCCGCCACAAAGAAGCGTTTTCAACATATGTTTGTATTATCTAACAGCTTTCTTTTTAAGACCGAATGCTGCTGCTACTGCTGCCAGTCCAAGTACTGCAACTGCTGATACAGCTGTTGCGCTTGTAGCCGGTGAAGTAGCTGTTCCTGTAGCGGATGTAAGAGTTGTCTTGTCAACAACAAATGCAACCGGTGACAGTGAACTAAATGTACCTGTTACTGTTCCATCTGCAACAGTTGTATCAATCTTCTCCCAAGCTGATGCTGATCTATTGTAATGCAGAATCTGAACTTTAGAAGAAGCTGTTACGCCTTTCATTACGAATGTGATCTTAAGTGGGAATTTAGCTCCTTCCGGCGCTGTAACTTCCTTAACATCAGCAACTGTCATATTCGCATTAAAATCGCTCCCAATTACTTCTTTCAATTTTGCTTCAGTCTTAATGTCTGCAACTGCCTGTGTGTATTCTGCCGGGATCTCAGATGTGATAGAAACATTCACTGCATTACCATCTGTATCTGTTGCGCTGCTTACAGCTGTAACAACTGTAGAAGCTGCCGGGCTTGGTGCTGCAAATGCCGTCATTCCGATGCAGGATACCATAGCTGCAATAAGACCAACTGTCTTTAAGATTCTTGACTTCATTTTCTTTGACCTCCTCACATAGTTTATTTGATATTCGCTATATCAAGCTATACTATACTACAATTACATTATTTTGTAAAACATTTTTAATATTATTTTTTTTAATTCTTTATTGTCTACCAGATACTGCGCATGTCCGTCTTTCTCAATAATCTCACCCGGAACTTTCACGGTGTCCTCTGCAATCTTATAATCTGTCAGCTCTTCCATCTCATCCGCAGTCATGTTTGTTGTCATATAATCCTCCAATTTCTGGTACAGAGAAAGATACTCTGTTTCGCTTTGAATACTCTGCATCTTCTCGATCAGAGCATCCATAAACTGTGACTGACGTTCCATGCGCTGATTGTTACTGTCAAGGACTTCAATATCTCTTTTACGGACATATTTTTCAGCAAGTTCCCCATTAAGAGTAACTTCTGCACCTTTTTCAAATGCAGGATCAACAGCTGTATAATCTTCTGGCACGGTAAGAGTAATTCCTCCAACCGCATCGGTTGCTGCAACCAGCCCCTCCAGCGTCAGTGAAAAATAAGAATCTACATTCACGCCATACATAAGTTCTGATACCTTCTCAGATGTCAGACGGCAGCTCTCTTCTGCCCCGTCCCCATATGCGTACTGAAGTGCGATCTGCCCATTTTCCGTCATCAGCCTGTTACCTGTCACATCATAAATATCGATTCCCACCATAGAATCTCTGGAAATCTGAATGATCTGTGCCGTCTTCTCTTCTTTATTAAGGACCAGAAGATTCAGGCTGTCGCTCTGTCCGTTTTCTCCCGGGTTATTACCAAGATCTGCTTTTTCTTCCTTGTCAACACCCATGAACAGAACGGTCTTGATATCCGGGTTGAGTTTGTATTTCTTTCCGTCTTCTTCGATGATTCCGGACTGTGATTCCGTTTCGTCTGCACCCGCTTCTGCCGATGCCTCCTGTTTTTTCTGCGTACCGCTTTTCCCTTTTGTAACCGTATAAACGACACCTGCCAACAGCCCTGCGCAGATAACTGCAAGTATCACGATTACCAGATTTCTATTCTTCATTTGTCAGAACCGCCTCCACAAGAAGTCTATGGTTTGATTCTCCCGTCACACAGGTACTGAGCGACAGGATCCGGTCTTCTGTTCCTACGCTTTCGATATCACTGTAACGGCTTCTCAGGTCTCTGGAATCCTGAAGTGAATCCAGGAAAGCCTGTCTCTGGTCATCCATTACATAATTGAAAGAGTTGATCAGATGACGGTCATCATAAATAACTGCCGCAAAAATCCGGTAAGTCAGAACATGATCTGGTGTATAAATGATCACATTTGGATATTTTTCAATATATCCTTCTTCCAGATAACGATCCAGTGTATGAAACATGGTATCTACACCCTCACCCATCTGATGTCCGTAAATAACCGTATTGAAATCTGTAAAATTCTTACTGTTGCATGCCTGTGTAAAAATAGCACCATCCGCCGCTTCTACCCGTTCCCAGGTATGAGATAGATAATAATTATCATCCTCATTATTCTGGCAAACCGGATAATCAACGGTTGTTCCATCAATCTTAATCCATGCGTAAATGTCCGGATTTTTTTCCTGAAGAGCAGTAAAATCAACCGGTATCTCCGGCTTTGTCTGCTCTCCGTCATCACTATCTGTTTTTGACGGTTTCACATTTTCCGTTGCCAGCTTTTTTGCATCATCATACGACTGCTTCGTCTTTGCCGCCGTGGCGTAATACCAAATCAGATAACCTGAACAGCAGACTGCTATCACAAGCAACACCGCAACAATAATCTTTCTTGTCCTGTCTTTCAAATCGATTCCCTCTTTTCTGTCGGAATCGCTGCAAGCATATGAAGTCCAAGATATTTTTTAATATCATCTTCATTCTGGACTGTATCGTTAACCAAATATTTAATCACAATAATTCCTATAGCCAAAAATGCAACCGCCAACGCTCCAATTATTGTATTTTTCATCGTATTCGGTGATGAAGCTTTTTTAGGTACTACCGCTTCCTCCACAATTTTAGGTTTATCACTAGACATAACATACGCTACTCGTTCTGCTGTCACTTCTGCAAGTTCATTTGCAATTGCCTTTGCCTCTTTTGCATTCTCATCAATTACCGTAAAGCGCAAAATTCGTGTATCAGTCTGATTATCTGTCTGAATCATTGCCACAAGCTCATCATACGAATATTTCAATTTTAACTTTTCAATCACCTCTTCTATAACTGGGCGGCTCGTCGCAAGAATTTCAAAATCAGCTGTAAGCTGCGATCCCATCTGGATATCTGCAAGAGATGTCACACTGGTTGTCTTCGTTAAAATATAAATCATCGATGAAGCTGAATATTTCGGAGTAAGGAAGAGTTTTGTCCCACTAAACGCAATCACTCCACCTACGATAAAGCACAGAATAATCACCCATAATTTATTCAGCAATAAATGAAAGATCTCGCCAAGATCAATCTCGATCTCGTCATCTCTCTGTGCCTCTAACTGTTTTAATTCATTCATATTTTTCTTTCCTCTTCTGTTTTTTACTTCCAGGATCCGTTTAATTCCACAATTTTTCCGGATAAACGCCATCTTCTGTCATCTTCTTGAATCCGGCCTGTGCAAGTTCTGTATCTTCTTTATAAGTAATACCGATCCATTTATCGTGTGTTTCCAGAACCTTTACATCCACATTTCCTTCTTTTAAAAGATCTCCTACAATATTTGGAAGAAGATATTCTTTTTTCAAAGGATCTCCTGCTTCATCTTTTAAAAATTCTGCGAATCTCTCATCCAGAACCCGAATGAAATCCGGATAACCAGCCCACATATTCATGGATACATTAGAATCTGGTGTGATCCATTTCTGAACCGCTTCGCTGTCGCAGTGTACCCCGTCAGCCTGGATACTGATTCCAGTCGTCTCATGGATCTGTTCAAGCATTCCATTTTCATCTACCACACATACGCCGCGGGTAACTGTTCCATTTTCACTAACCGTATTCTTCAGAATAAAACCAGCCATTCCCATCTGCATCTTATCTGCTGTCTCTGCGTGCGCAATCAAGTAATCATGGAGAAGCTTAAACGCTTCCTTCCCATAATAATCATCTGCATTGATGATCACAAACGGTTCTTTTACTACATCTTTACAACACAGAACTGCCTGACCAGTTCCCCAAGGTTTGGTACGTCCCTCCGGAACTTCAAAACCAGCTGGAATATCTGCAAGATCCTGATATACATATTCCACCTCGATCTGATCTCCGATACGATTCCCGATTACAGAACGGAATTCTTCTTCAATATCTTTTCTGATAATAAATACAACCTTGTCAAAACCAGCTTCTTTTGCATCATAAATAGAGTAATCCATAATGATCTCCCCATTCGGAGACATCTTGGCGAGCTGCTTGATTCCTGTTCCAAATCTTGAACCGATTCCTGCTGCCATAATAATCAGAGTAGTCTTCATAATAAATTCTCCCTCACTAAAAAACTGTCAATCTACATTATATACACTGTTTTTCTCCGTCAAAACATTAACATTTTAAACGCTTTATTCAAAAATCTTACATAAAAACAGCTATTCGTAATTATACTTCAATTTTTCCACAATGTCTACCACCTATTACGAAATTAAGGAACTCCCCCTCTTCCTATCCATAACATTTTGATATGAATATAATTCATTATTGCTATTTTACGTTATCTTTTACTCATGATATGATGAACCCAGTTAAAAAAATAACAAAAATGAATTAGAGAAAGAGAGAGGTACTAAAATGGAAGACAATAAATTATGTCTTGAAAAGCAGCCATTATCTGATGAACTGCTCAACAAAATGAATGCCTACTGGCGTGCTGCCAACTACCTGTCAGCCGGTCAGTTATACCTTCTTGATAATCCGCTTCTGAAAAAGCCATTGACCATGGATCAGATCAAGAAAAAAATCGTCGGACACTGGGGAACCGTACCTGGACAAAACTTCATCTATGTACACTGCAACCGTGTCATCAAACGTTATGATCTGGATATGATTCTTCTTTCCGGTCCGGGACATGGCGGAAACTTCCTGATCGCCAACACTTATCTGGAAGGTTCTTATAGTGAAGTTTATCCGAACATCAGCCAGGATGAGGAAGGCATGAAGAAAATGTTCAAGCAGTTCTCATTCCCATGCGGAGTTCCGAGTCACTGTGCTCCAGAAACACCAGGTTCTATCAATGAGGGTGGAGAACTCGGATATTCAATTGCTCACGGCTTTGGTGCTGTTCTGGACAACCCAGATCTTATCGCTACAGTTGTTGTCGGTGACGGTGAAGCTGAAACAGGGCCGCTTGCTACTTCATGGCAGTCCAACAAATTCCTGAACCCGATCACAGACGGTGCTGTTCTTCCAATCCTTCATCTGAACGGATACAAGATCAGTAACCCAACCATTTTCTCACGTATTTCTCATGAGGAAGTGGAAAACTTCTTCAAGGGCTGCGGATGGAAACCTTACTTCGTAGAAGGTGACGATCCGATGACTATGCACAGAAAAATGGCTGAGACTATGGATGCCTGCATCGAAGAAATCAAAGCAATCCAGAAAAATGCCCGTGAAAACAATGATCCTACCCGTCCGTTCTGGCCAATGATCGTTCTTCGTACTCCAAAGGGATGGACAGGACCAAAGGTTGTTGACGGACTTCAGATTGAAGGATCTTTCCGTGCACATCAGGTACCGCTTTCTATGGAATCACCAGAACATCTTGACCTTCTGAAAGAATGGTTGGAAAGCTACCATGCAGAAGAACTCTTCGATGAAAAAGGACATCTGATTCCGGAACTTGCAGAACTTGCTCCAAAGGGAGATGCCCGTCTTGGTGCAAACCCGCATGCAAATGGCGGACTTCTTCTGAAAGACCTTCGTCTTCCGGATTTCCGCTCATACGGAATCGAAGTAGAACCTGGCAAGACAAAAGCACAGGATATGATCGAACTTGGCGGATACATCCGCGACATCTTCAAATTAAATGAAGACAGTAAGAACTTCCGTATCTTCGGACCAGATGAAAGTATGTCCAACCGTCTGTACAAAGTATTTGAAGAACAGAAACGTGACTGGCAGGCAGACTTGCTTGACACTGATGACTGCCTTGCAAGAGACGGACGTATCATGGACGGTATGTTAAGTGAACATATGTGTGAAGGATGGCTGGAAGGATATCTTCTGACAGGACGTCATGGATTCTTTGCAAGCTATGAAGCATTCATCCGTATCGTTGACTCTATGGCAGCGCAGCATGCAAAATGGCTGAAGGTCTGCAACCAGCTTTCATGGAGACAGCCGATCGCTTCGCTGAACTTTATCCTGACATCTAATGTATGGCAACAGGATCATAACGGATTTACACATCAGGATCCAGGATTTCTGGATCACATTGCCAATAAAAAGGCAGACGTTGTCCGCATGTATTTACCACCGGATACAAACTGCTTACTCTCATGCTTCGACCACTGCATCAAGAGTAAGAACTATGTCAATGCAATCGTAGCATCTAAACATCCAAGCTGCCAGTGGCTGACTATGGAACAGGCTGTAAAGCATTGTACACAGGGTATTGGTATCTGGGAATGGGCAAGTAATGACTGCGGTGAAGAACCAGATGTTGTTATGGCTTGCTGCGGTGACACTCCTACTCTTGAAGTTATGGCTGCTGTTACTATCCTTCGTGATGAAATGCCAGAGCTCAAGATCCGCGTTGTCAATGTAGTTGACCTGTTCAAACTGGAATCAGACCACAAACATCCACACGGATTAAGTGATGCAGAATACGATGCAATCTTCACAAAAGATAAACCGGTTATCTTTGCATTCCACGGATATCCGACACTGATTCATGAACTGACATACGAACGTCACAACCACAACATTTCTGTTCATGGATATCAGGAAGAAGGTACGATCACTACTCCATTTGACATGCGTGTACAGAACCAGATCGACCGTTTCAACCTTGTAAAAGATGCAATCATGCATCTGCCACAGCTTGGCAATAAGGGATCATTCCTGATTCAGAAGATGAACGACAAACTGGTTGAGCACAAGCAGTACATCGCTGAATACGGACAGGATCTGGAAGAAATCAGAAACTGGGAATGGCATAAATAATATCAATCGTTTTCTAATCCAAAATTCTACTTTATAACTTTATACTTACAAATATAAAAATGCTCCGGAACTTTATGATCCACACATAAAAAATTCCGGGGCATTCTCCTTATATTTTTCTTTGCAGATACACATCCCGGCTGCAAAGGATACCGATTTGTACAATCCACTTTGAAAATCTATTTCTTCTTTAGTTCTTCTGACTGCTCAGAAACTTCTGAAACTCCTTCGATGCAATACTCTGAGGATACTCAGTATCATAGATCAGAATAATATTTCTGGTCGGAAGCTTCTCTTCCACTTCGATTTCAAATACATTTTCCGCCTTCTTCTCTTCTTCGGCAAATTCTTCCGGGACAAATCCAATTCCAAGATTGTGACGGACTGCCGGCAAGATCAGGTCTGTCGTCGCAAGCTCCATATCCGGCAAAAACTGCAGACCATGATCTGCAAAATAATTATTCAGGAATTTTCTTGTCAGTGCCTCCGAAGTCAGGCTGATCCAGGGATAAGCCGAAAGCTCCTCCAATGAAATCTTTCTTCCTTTTAATTCTATGTAACGACTGCCGCCGATCAGCACCTCATGGTATTCCCGCAGTTTCTTCATCCTGAGTGGCTTATTTACCTGCAGATCCGTTGACACAAATGCAAGGTCTACCTTTCCTTCTTTTACCGCGTTGACCGAGTCCATGGTACTGTTATTTAAGATTTTGAAATGTACGTTCGGGTAAATGCTGTTGAACTCTCCCATTGCCCGGAACAAGAAGCAGTGCAAGGCTGTCTCAGTCGCACTGATATAGATTGTCCCGTTCTCAAGACTGATCAGATTGCTCAGATCATTTTCCCCTTTAAAAAACTGGGCGCACCCTGCCGATACATAGCTGTAAAAGGTTCTTCCCTCCGGTGTCAGCTTCATACCGGATTTGCTTCTGGTAAATAATCGGCATCCCAGTTCATTTTCCAGGTTGTGTATCGTTCTCGTCACCGCCGGCTGGCTCGTCTTCAGAACGCTGGATGCCTTTGTAAGGTTCTCATACTTCGCCACATAATAAAAAACTTTATAATATTCAAAATTAGAATTCATGTGCCTCTCCTTTGTTGTCTTATCCTGTCAGTTTTTCATCTGCCGTAAGTATAGCATGATTTTTTAGTTCTTACAATTGGAATCATAGCTTACTGAACATTCGGTGCGGATCCGGTCAAGTCATCATCGATTTTTCTACCAGAGAAACCAGTCTGGAGGTACTATCCCTCGCAGCGAAACACTAAAAAAGAACTGGCGACACTTTTTATCGTGCCGCCAGTTCCTTATTTGCTCAACAATTTTCGATTATAATTGTTCAGACGCCTGCGCTTCGATCTTTCTTTTTGTCCTCATCCTCGTTCATCTCTTCCTTCTGATTGACTTATTTTTATCACATTTTACAAATCTGTTGTTTTTTTCTTCGGAAGGCAGATACTTAAGATCAATGACACCACGAACACCCCTGCAACTGCATTTCCATTAAAAATATCTCCTACCTCCTTCGGAAATGCAGAAAAGAAGTTTCCGGAAGTCTGTGTCAGTCCGACACCGATACAGAATGCCAGCGATACGATGATCATAGTTCTGTCATCAAACACACACCCTTTGAGCATCTTGATCCCTTCATACATGATCGATCCGAACATCATAACCGTACATCCTCCAAGTACCGCCTGCGGAAGCGAATTGAAAAAAGCTCCAAGTGGCGGGAACAGAGAAGCAAGGATCAAAATCAAAGCCCCCATCAGAATAGTAAAACGGTTGATAACTCCCGTCATAGTGACGAGCCCGATATTCTGACTGAAAGAAGTAAGCGGCAGACATCCAAAGCATCCTGAAATCGCACTGGAAAATCCATCCACGGCAAGAGACCCCTGCAGTTCCTCCATCTTGATATCCCGTCCAAGTGCACCGGTACACACTGCAGTAGTTGCACCCGTTGTCTCCGCTGCCGATACCAGGAATACAATTGCAATAGTAAAGAATGCTCCCAGATCAAAAACCGGTTTATGGGAAGTAAAAAATACAAGCTTGGGAAGGCTGAATACACCAACCTGCTCGATCGTCTTTGTAATTCCTGAAAAATCAACCATCGCTGCAATCCCTGCCACAGTAAATATAATGGACAGAAGATACCCACAGACCAGACCAACCAATACGTTCAGGTTCTTGTATACACCTTTTAACAGATAACGGGCAGCCAGACACACAACCAGTGTGAAAAATCCGACCAGAAGATGATACCACGCTCCAAAATCTTCTGCTCCGTTTCCACCGCCCCAGGAATCCATTCCTACCGACAAGAGGGAAAGCCCAATCGCAATCACCACACATGCCGATACTACCGGTGTCAGGAACCGTTTCCAGTATTTGGCACTCATTCCTACCAGTCCCTCAAAAATACCTCCGGCGATCACCGCACCAACCATCCCTTCATATCCAAGTTCCGAATTGGTACAGATCATCAGCAGACTACCAAGAAAGGTAAAACTGACTCCCATAACAATCGGAAGCCTGGAGCCAATCTTCCATACCGGGTAAAGCTGCAGACAGGTCCCGATCCCCGCTGCAAACATCGCGCACTGCAGAAGCTGCGTAATTTCCGCAGCACTTAAGTGATTCTCCGATCCTCTCACAAATGCCGCACTGCACACGATCAGCACCGGTGCCAGATTCGACACAAACATTGCCAGAACATGCTGGAGTCCGAACGGAATCGCCTTTTTTACCGGCACTCTTCCATTCAGACAGTAAATATTTTCCTCACTCACTGCTTCTGTATTTTTCTCTTTATCCATTTTCCTTTTCCCTCATTCTCTTTTTTTATTCTGTCCTAAGCGCTGTCACCGGATCGCTCTTTGCTGCTTTCCTTGACGGAATGATTCCACCGAGCAGGGTAAGCCCGATACTCAAAAGAATCAGCACAATTGCCGGAAGCACTGGTAAAAATGCATTGATTTTGTTATTATCTGCCACCGCATGGATGATCATATTTCCAGGGATCAGAAGCAGCAGTGACAGTCCGATTCCGATCAGTCCGGCACACAGACCAATGATAACGGTTTCTGCATTAAATACCTGCGATACATTTCTCTTAGATGCCCCGATCGCGCGCAGGATTCCAATCTCCTTCTTCCGTTCAAGTACACTGATGTAGGTGATAACCCCGATCATAATTGAAGATACTACAAGGGAAATCGCCACAAACGCAATCAGCACATAGCTGATGATATCCACGATATTTGTCACGGAAGACATCAGTGTTCCGACTATATCGGTATAAGTGATGATCTGTTCCTCTTTTCCTTCTTTTTCCATCCGGCTGTTATAAGAATCCAGGATTTTCACCACTTTTTCTTTACTCTCAAAATCCGTCGGATATATGGAAATCTGACTCGGGTTCGCAAAATCCACGTATCCAAGCTTCTGCAGATTATTGTCATAGGAAGCAGTCGCGCTCATTGTCATGGATGTCATCAGCTCTTTCAGATCATCTTCTGTCATATTCATCTGAAATGCCTTTGCAAATGCATCGGTATCAATCTTCATCGAACTTCCAAGCATGTTCTGCAGCTGGGTTCCCACATTTCCCATGGCAGCCTGCATGGCGTTCCCGATTTTTTCTGTGATCTGAGTGACGATCTGATTCATTGCCGAAGTGATCTGTGTCTCAAGCACATCCGAAATTGCTCGGGTATAAGTTCCCATTGCCTTTGCCATGTAACTTCCCATTGTCGCACTTAACTGGCTCTCCAGCTGATCCATATCGATCACCTCGGAAAGCCCGTTCATCAGACGCTGTTTTCCATCTGCTGTGGCAAGGTAGTTCAGAAAATAATCTCCCATTTTGGTCGGATCTGCTTTTCCATTCGCCGCAGCATATGCCGGATAACTACTCGCCAGTTCTTTTGTCAGTTTTTTCAGCTGGTCAGAAGTAATATTTATCACCGTATCTCCAAAAATCTCCTGCTGCCAGGCATTCATAATCTCTTTTGCTTCCTCGGTCTGTAAATACTCCGCCAGGTATTCTCCAAATTTATCCGGATCTGTATATCCTTTTTCCGCAGCATACTTTTGATATCCTTCCATCACACGCTGTACAAGCTCCTGCATCTGATCAATTGTAATCTTAAACCCACCGGTGCTCTCAATGATCTCCTGCAGATTATCTTTCAGGATCTTCTGCGCTTCATCCGTCATCAGGTAATCCATAAAATCTCTCGCCAGATTTGAATAATCTGCTTCCGGATGGAATTTCACATACTCCTGATAACCTTCCATAACACTCTCAGACAACTTCTGCATTCCACCCGGTTTTACGGTAAGATTCAGGCTTCCGATCATATCGCCAAGATTCATCTGTGGCATACCGGACACGTCAAGACTGATCTGATCCAGATTTATCATCCCGGACAGATCCAGAGAATCCCCACCCATCCGGAATGCATTTTCCAGATTCAGGGAATCTGCCGACAACAGATCACCGGAAAATCCACTGTCGTCTAAAACAAATGCTTTCTGAAATGCATCCTCATCTACCGTAAACAGACTG
This sequence comes from Coprococcus sp. AM100_B19A, assembly GCF_027662015.1. Lineage (NCBI taxonomy): Bacteria > Bacillati > Bacillota > Clostridia > Lachnospirales > Lachnospiraceae > Coprococcus > Coprococcus sp. AM100_B19A. The sequence goes on along the minus strand of NZ_JAQDKN010000024.1, from coordinate 19,996 downwards.
TTCGCATCCAGTCCGTTCTTCTCTTCTGTGGTTCCGAACTGTTCTCCGGTAAATACATTCTTGGATGGATTCTCCAGCTGATCTTTTACAATCTCACTTTTTGCAGCCTCTTTTGCGACATGCTCAGTAAGTCTCTGCGGATAGCCAATCCCCGGTGTCAGAGCGGAAGCATTTGCATCTTCCGATGCCTGTACGATTCCGACGATTTTAAGTTCTTCGCCCTGATCCACGAGTTTCTTCATATATTCCTTATTATCGGATTTATCCTTCCAGATCTCGTACTGGCTGTCATATTCGTAGCAGTCAGACACATTGACCAATTTAAAAGTTTTTCCAATAATATCCTCATAGGTATATGTTCCGATATTTGCCGGAGTGTTCACATCTTCTTCATTGATAAATTCCTGGATCATTTCGTCCAGTTCCATCTGATCCCGCAGTCCCAAAGTATAAAGGAGAAAATCACTCATGCCTCCGTCCGAAGTCAGCACCAGTACACATTCATTATAATTCTGCGGCCAGCGTCCCGCCTTCACATCATACTGGTTCTCATAAAGCCCCTCCGTCTTAGGCATTTCATAAAAAACATTCGTACTCATCATCGATGACATCAGACTGTTGGTACTTGCGCCAGAGCTGATTCCAAGCGACTCAAAGGATTTGTCCGGATTCACCTGGCGAATGGAACCATCCTTGTTCTGCCGATAGATTCTTGGTGAAATATTATAAGAATATTCAACGGCACTGGTATAGTCCTCAATTCCACTTTTTCCTCCATCCAGATATTCTTTTAAAGACTTCAGATCGTTGGAGTTCATCGTGGAAAACATATTGGTCATCATCTGCATAACCTTGACTTCCCCGTCTTTTTTTGTCTCCTTCTTATCCGAACTGCCCGAACCACTGTCCATATTGCCTACCATCATCGATGTCATATCAAATCCGGTACTCTGGATCTGAAGCGGATACTCGGAAAGAGTCTCTTCTTCAATTGACTTGATGTAGGCATTGACTCCGTTGGAAAGTGCCAGTATCAGTGCAATCCCGATAATTCCAATAGAACCGGCAAAAGATGTCAGAAGAGTCCTTGCTTTCTTCGTCTTTAAGTTATTAAAGCTCAGGGAAAGAGCCGTCAGAAATGACATGGAAGCTTTCCCCATATTCTTATGCTCCGGCTCCTTCATGACCGCTTCATTGACATAAAATTCGTCCGTATCCGAACGGATCTTTCCGTCCTTGAGCGTTACGATACGGGTCGCATATTCTTCAGCAAGCTCTGGGTTATGTGTAACCATTACAACAAGCCGGTCTTTTGCCACTTCTTTTAAAAGTTCCATAACCTGCACACTGGTCGCCGTATCCAGCGCTCCTGTCGGCTCATCAGCAAGCAGAATATCCGGATCATTGACCAGCGCACGGGCGATTGCCACCCTCTGCATCTGTCCGCCTGACATCTGGCTCGGTTTTTTATGCAACTGCTCCCCAAGACCAACTTTTTTCAGAGCCTCAATCGCTCTCTTTTTCCGTTCTTCCTTCCCGATCCCAGAAATAGTCAGTGCCAGCTCCACATTGGCAAGCACCGTCTGATGTGGAATCAGATTATAACTCTGAAATACAAAACCAATTGTATGATTTCGATAGGAATCCCAGTCTCTGTCTTTATATTTTTTCGTAGAAATCCCGTTGATGATCAAATCACCACTATCGTACCGATCCAGTCCACCGATGATGTTAAGAAACGTCGTCTTTCCCGAACCACTCGGTCCCAGGATCGCAACAAATTCATTGTCCCTGAAATTCAGGCTTACATCATCCAGTGCCTTCTGTACCAGCGTACCTGTACGGTATTCTTTGCAGATATGTTGAATTTGAAGCATAAAAATTCTCCTTTTAAGTTGTAACTCATGAAACGCGTATGTTTCATTGTACACCCTTAAAAGGAGAAAATCATGTCTTTTAGAAAAATTTTATTCTTTATTTTCTGAGAAGTTCTTTTCCCGAAATACCTGGCTCTGTCATATTGACCGGATCCAGAACGGTTTCCATCTCTTTTTCACTTAAAAGACCTTCTCTGAGGATCAGATTGCGAATGGATTCCCCGGTCTTCATTGCTTTTTTCGCAATCTCCGCTGCTTTCTCATAGCCTACATGCGGACAGATTGCAGTAATTACGCCGATGCTGTTCTCTACCAGCTGACGGCATCTCTCTTCATTGGCTGTGATTCCTGTCACACAGTTGTCAATAAAAGTCTGCACTGCATATGCAAGTGTATCGATCGACTGGAACAGACAGTAGAATACGATCGGTTCAAACGCATTCAGTTCCAGCTGTCCACCCTCTGCTGCCATCGTGATCGTCACATCATTTCCAATGATGTTAAATGCGACCTGGTTCACTACTTCCGGGATGACCGGATTCACTTTTCCCGGCATGATCGAAGAACCATTCTGCTTTGCCGGAAGGTTGATCTCACCAAATCCGGCTCTTGGTCCGGATGACATCAGACGCAGGTCATTGGCAATCTTGGAAAGTGTGACTGCACACGCTTTCACTGCACCGGATACTGCCACAAACGGATCCAGGTTCTGGGTTGCATCGATTAGATCAAAAGCCTGGACAAACTGAATATCAGATATTTTTGAAAGATTCGGAACAATGCGGCTTACATAGGCTTCATCTGCATTGATTCCGGTTCCGACTGCCGTTCCACCCATGTTGACGGTACGCATCTCGCCCATCGCATTATCCATACGGTGAATATCACGCATGATGGCATCGGAATATGCCTGAAATTCCTGACCCAGACGGATCGGAACTGCATCCTGCATTTGGGTGCGTCCCATTTTGATCACATGGTCAAATTCCTCTGCCTTTTTGCAGAGCGCTCCATGAAGTCTGAGCAGTTCTTTTTTCAGATTCTGAAGAAGTCTGAGTGAAGTCATCTTGCCAGCTGTCGGAATAACATCATTTGTGGACTGTCCGCAGTTTACATCATCATTCGGATTTACTGCTGAATAATCTCCCTTTTTCCCGCCAAGAATCTCAATCGCACGGTTTGCAATGACTTCGTTTGCATTCATGTTCAGAGAAGTACCCGCACCTCCCTGGATCGGATCTACGATAAAGTACTCATGCAATTTTCCTGTAAGGATTTCATCACATGCCTGTACGATTGCTTTTGCCTTTTTCTTTTCCAGAATCCCACTCTCGCAGTTGGTGATCGCAGATGCTTTCTTTATGTACGCAAGACTGTTGATGATCTCCGGATGCATATTCAGCCCGGTAATACGGAAATTCTCCGCAGCACGCAGTGACTGTACCCCGTAATATACATCTCCCGGAATATCTTTTGCCCCTATTGAATCCTGTTCTACACGATAACCTGTCTTGTTTTCTTTTCCATTTTCCATCTCAAAATCCCTCGATTTTCCATTTTTCTCTGGCGTATTGCCTTTGTTGTTTTCATTATAGCTCTGTGTTACAATATAATCTAATACATATATTTTTATAGTAACTATAATTTTAAAACTATGTCAAAGGAGAATACCTATGTTTCAGGGAATGGAATATGTCTATGAAGTTTATCTGGAAAAAAGCTTTTCCAAGGCGGCTGAGAAGTTATTTATCTCACAGCCTTCACTCAGTGCCAACGTAAAGCGTGTCGAGCATCACATCGGATATCCGATCTTTGACCGGAGTACCAAACCACTTTCCCTTACCGAATGTGGGGTACAGTATATCAAAGCGGTAGAAAAAATAAAAAGTATCCAGAATGAATTTGAAGGATTTGCAAACGACTGGGGCGACCTAAAAAAAGGAACACTCATCCTCGGAGGAAGCAACTTGTTTTCCTCCTGGATCCTGCCTTCGCTGATCGCGGATTTTGCCCGCAGATATCCTCTGATCCAGATCAGCCTGGTTGAAGAAACCACTGCCAATCTTGCCCGTATGCTGCGACACGGGCAGCTGGATCTGATGCTGGACAGCAGTGTTCTGGATGCCACCATCTACGGCTACCGTAAATTTCAGGAAGAGCACCTGATCCTTGCTGTTCCGGGAGCATTCCCGATCAATAATACGCTGCGCTCCTATCAGCTTCCTGTAGAAGATATCCTGAGCAAAAAATTTCTGGAAGAATCCTGTCCTCCCGTTCCTCTGACACGCTTTAAAAGTGAGCCTTTTATTATGCTGAAACCGGAAAACGACACTGGAAAACGTGCCCGTATGATCTGCCAGAACAATCTCTTTGAACCAAATATCATCCTGGAAATGGATCAGCAGATGACTTCTTACAACATCACCTGCTCCGGCATGGGGATCTCTTTTATCGGAGATATCATGCTCTCAAAAGTACCTCTTACCTCTGATGTGGTGTACTATAAGCTTCCTGCAGGCGAAAGCAGCCGTGACATCCGGTTCTACTGGAAAAATGGTCGCTACCAGACAAGGGCAATGGAAGAATTTTTAAAAATGGCGTGCCAGTAAGGCACGCCACTTTCCTGTAGAACAGATACTATCCATTTATCTGCAATCTTGGATCCGACAAATAATTCTTCTCTACATAAACCTACTCACTTCTCAGTGCATCGATTGGATTCATGTTCGCCGCCTTCACCGACGGAAGGAGTCCGAAAATAATTCCGATCAATGTGGAAAATACTACTCCGACCAGAATAGACACTCCGCTGATTGCCACCGGAACTGCCGAGACTGCGGAAATAATATAGGCAAGCGCAATCCCTCCTACCACACCGATCAGACCTCCAAGAAGGGTAAGTACTGCCGCTTCCGTCAGAAACTGCGTCAGGATCCTTCTTTTTCTTGCCCCCAGTGCCTTTTTCAGACCGATTTCTCTCGTTCTTTCTGTCACAGACACCAGCATAATATTCATAACACCGATCCCGCCAACCAGAAGTGAAATGCTTGCAATCCAGAGCAGCTGCTGGTTCGTCGAGCTGCTGATCTCCTGGATCTGGTTCGCCTGTTTCAGAAGATCTTCCCCTTTATACTTTATCGTCTCATCAGACACGGTCAGGTAACTGTTCAGGATATCTGCCGCCTTTTCTCCTGCCGCAGTCATCTCATCTGTGCTTGTCGCGCGGACAACCAGATTCTGCGGTTCATCGTACTGATAAATAATCGGCCACAGTGTATCCGGAATACAGATCGTTCCGCTTCCATCCGTGGATACATAACGATAATAGTCTTCCATCGAATTGATCACCGGCTGCGAATTTTCTTTTCTCGCCATCATACCGATCACCGTAAATGGCTCCCCTTTAACCTCAATAATCTTTCCAATCACATTTCCATCCGGAAATAGAGCTGTGGCTGTCGTTTTATCAAGCAGCACAACTTTTCGGTTTGCAGTAAAATCTTTTTCGGAAAAGCCACGCCCTTTTGTGATCTGAAATCCATAGGCATCCAGATAATTGGAATCTATTCCAAAAATATTACAGCTTGCCAGCTTCTGACTGCCTGCATATACAGCATCATATTCATTCCGTCTGTGATAAAGGGCTGCACTTTCCACCTCATCCAGTGCCTGGATCTCACCAAGTACCTGATCTGAAATCTCCGGTATTCCATCCGGAACCTCCTGATAAGACAGATCCAGTGTCCAGTCTCCCTGATAAAGCTGGATATTGACCGCATTATTTCCCGCGCCAACCAGATTTTTCTTGATCTGCTCATTGGTTCCTTTGATCGTTGAAACAATTGCAATGATCGATCCGATTCCGATAATAATACCAAGCATCGTCAGCGCAGACCGCAGCTTATGACTCCAGATTCCCTGAAATGCCAGCCTGATATCTTCAAGCATCTCCTCACCCCCTCATTAATTATAATCATACAATGACTCCACTGTCTTTGTCTTCGCACCCTCTTTTACATTTCTTCCATACGGAAATGCAATCTCATCCTCCATGGTAAGTCCGGAAACGATTTCCATGGAACCGTACATATTTTTTCCAACCTCTACATACTGCTTCTCCAGCCTTCCATGTTTTCCTTTCTTGTATACATAGGAGCGGTTTCCGTCTTCTCTTATGAACATCTGTTCCAGGTAAATCGAATTCCCATTGTCACCCGAAAGTCCGTCTACGGAAATACTGACACCATCGCCAGATGAAAGATCTGCATCTTTCTCAACCACTGCAGTAAACGGATAGTAGGACATATTAGGATTCTCGCTGCTCTTCATACTTTCAACCGGTGAATTACCGATACTGGTGATCGTTGCCTCATAAGAGTTCCCCGTATTCCAGGAAGTCACCATCACAGTCATACCCTCTTTTAATTTATCATAGCTGCTTTCGGCAATCCCTCCGATTACATAACAACCATTTTTTCCGGTCACAGATATAACCGGTTTATTTTCCAGCTTTGCCTCTTCTTCGTCAAGTACAGCTTTTACCGTTCCCTCTACTGTACTCTTTACAACACCATTATTTACTTTTTTATCCAGCTTTTTCAATTCCAATTGTGCTGTTCGCTTTTCCAGATCCAGATCCTTGATCTTCTGCTCTTTTTCCTGGATCTGCTTTGCCTGCTCTTCCCTGGTCATTCCATCTGCATCTCCCGGATCCGGCTCCTCATATCCACCAGGATTATCCGGTTCGTCCGGAATTTTCGGCTCTTCCGGTGTCCCCGGCTGTTCCGGATTTTCGGGCTTTATTACCTGTCCGGTCTTTCCGTCCAGCGTCCAGGAGTATAAAAGAAGCGTCGGTTCCTTCTCCTGATCCACTACATCAAAGATACAGACTGCCCTCTCTTCCAGCATTTTCAGCATGAACTCCGCATTTACCGTTGCTCCCGGCGCACAAAGATAGCGATACGGCTTTTCTTTTGTTCCATCTCCATCTTCATTATAAGGAGCAGCGTCCTTTGTAATCTCTTTATAAATGATCTTATCCTTCAGTTCTTCCGGAAACGGCTTCCCGATTGATGGTTTTTCCGGTCCTTCCGGATTTTCTGGTGTCTCCGGCTGCTCAGGATTTTCGGAAGTATCCGGATTTTCCCCTTCATTTTTCTTTGCATCCGCAGTCCGTATTATTCCAGGTCTGGTTCCTTTTGCAGTCATTTTCCGCAGCTCATCCTGGCTTCTTTCAACAGACGAAACAATCTTTGCATTTTTCAGCTGCTCTAATTCTGCCTTTTGATTCTGAATATTCAGTTCAATCCCCTGAATCTCCATCTGCTTCATTTCCTGCTCAAGTCCTGCAAGCGTAGTATCATAGGCAACCAGACGATCGCCGATCTTCACCGTATCCCCTGATTTGACATAAATCTCCTTGATCGTAAGGGTATCATCATGGTAAATGTCCTGGCTCGCACCTGCCTGCACCTTCGCATAATCATAAATATCCGATTCTGAATACCATCCACCATTACTCATACTGGCTACCGGTGCAACCTTGACCGCTTTTTCACTTTTTTTCATTGCAAATATAATGCCGCCTCCAATGAAACATACACAGACAACCAAAGCAATCCCGATCTGAAGAATTTTTTTCTTATTTCTTTTTTGAAAAGTCATCCTTTATTCCCCCTCTTCCATGCCTCCTGCCTGTACATTTTCGTTCTTCTGAACGGCTGCTCCTTCTTTACATTCTCCATCCGGCCAGACAATGTAATCCGTCTCTTTCAGTCCTTCTGTGATTTCCCATGTATCCTGCTTCTCATCATAAGCACCAAGCTTTACATTTCTCTTTTCCAGTCTGTCCTTTTTATTTGCTACCCAAACGTAAGGCTCTTTCCCGTCTGCATCTACAATATAAGCAGTCATCAGATGTAATCCCTCTGTATTTACTCCAGTTCCAGGCTCGATATATACATGCTGTCCCAGCATCAGACCATCACTGGTTTCAAGCGTTACATAAAATGGATACTTAGTTGCCCGGGCAGAAGAATCCGAACCGGAATACATCTCGCTTTGTGAACTGCTCTCCGGTTTTTCTGTGTCGATCACATCCACAGATCCCTTCCAGATTTCCTCCTGGTTATTCCTTGCCCGCACCGTCACATCCATTCCCGGCTGAAGCTCACCGATATTCTGTTCACTGATTTTTCCCTTAATTCGGTATTTTCCGGTAGAAAGAATGCTCATAAATGCCTGCTTTTCTCCACTGTAATCATCATAACCAGGATCCGGATTGATCTCCTGGATAATTCCTGCAATCGTGGATGTCACCGTGGATGATTCCAGACTCTTCTTCGTCCGGTTCACTTCCAGTTCTTTTACTTTATAATTATATTCTTCCTGTTTTACATTCGTCTGCAGCTCCTGGATCTGCGTTGTATAAGAAAGCTGCTCACCTGCCGGTGCATTCTTTTTCTCTGTCGTTAAGGCCGCAATCTGTGAATTCAGATTGGAAATACTGTTTCCTATCTTTTCCAGTTCCAGATTTCCCTGCTCCAGTGTCATCGCAAGCTCCTCTGTATCATATTCAAAGAGTTTCGTCCCAGGCTCCACTTCCTGCCCTTTTTCCACGAAAATCTCTTTCACTTTCTGTCCTTCTGAAAGTGAGATTTTCAAAGTATCCTGCGCCTCCACAACGCCTGCAAAGCGGTTCACGGTTCCGCTTCCGTTTCCGGTGATCACGCTGACCTTATCCGCGTAGAGGATGTTCTTCGCGGAATCCTTTCCCCCTCCTGAAACCATGTGCAGGATTGCGGCAATCAGAGCGACTGCAAAAATAAGGCAGATGATGAAAATCACCTTTTTCTTCCCCATCAGATTGTCTTTGAAATTCCCATTTACATTCATTTTCATTCCCTCCTCATCATTCTACTTTTAAGGTGTAAAAGTTTGTTGAAGTTAGTCCGACAAAGTGTATATAGAAAGTGCTGCGGCTTCCCTTCGGCAAACCATTCCGAGGAACCTCTGAAAGCGGGAATCGTGTTCAGCAAAGGCTTCCACGATTCCTGAGTTTCCTCTCCATTGCCTCAATAAGGAAGCCGCAACACTTTCTATATACACTTTGTCCCTCTAAGTTATCGCACAATACCATCACCTCGTAACTTGCGTTCCGATATCCAATCATAGTTTCAGTATACTGGAAAACAGTTGGAAATACTATTTAGATTTTCTTAAATTTTCGTTCATTTCTGTGTCATATAATCTTTTGACTGAACTTTCGTTCTTTTATTTCTACATAAATAATCCGCCCACTTCCCACAGCAGAAATTCCTGCCCTTTTTATTATGGAATACTCAGAAGGGCAAAGCCGGCAAAGTAGAATGACCGACCGGACGAAAAGAATTGTCATAGATTCACTTATTACGCAATGGAGATGAAACCCAGGAATCGTGGAAGCCTCTGCTGAACACGATTCCCGCCCCAAGGGGTTCATCGGAATGGTTTGCGTAATGGAATTTATGACAATTCTTTTCGTCCGGTCGGTCTCACAACCTCCCCTGCCTTTCGTCCCCTTCCACACAAAAACACCGCAGGATTCCCCCATTTCCTGCGGTGTTTTCTTACATACCTCTATTCTTCTACCATATGACAAGCTACTTTATGCCCCGCCTTCACCTCTCTGAAAACCGGTGCTTCCTGTCTGCATTTTTCTGTCGCATTCGGACAGCGTGTGGAGAACGCACAACCCTTAAAATCTTCGGTTCTGACCGGCTGTTCTCCGGAAAGCTCTGAAAATCCGTCCCGCTCAATATACGGATCCGGCACAGAAGCAAAAAGTCCTTTCGTGTACGGATGGAGTGGATTTGCAAACAATTCTTCGGTATCGGTTTCTTCTACCAGTGTTCCCAGATACATAACCCCAATACGATCTGAGATAAAACGGATAACACCGATATCGTGTGAAATAAATAAAAGGCTGAGTCCCAGTTCCTTCTGAAGCTGCATCAGCATATTCAGGATCTGTGCCTGAATGGATACGTCAAGTGCAGATACCGGTTCATCACAGACGATCAGCTTTGGTCCGATAACAAGGGCACTTGCAATACCAAGACGCTGTACCTGCCCACCGGAAAGCTCGTGCGGAAAACGGAAATAATGGTCTTCGGAAGTCTAAAAAAAGGACATTCGCAATCCGCTTTGCTACTTGCTCATAACAAAAATGAGATTGCAAAGCAATCCCATTTTCGTTAAATTCTTTTGTGAACTGTTCGATTATGCGTTCATCTGATTTGCGACTTTTGGCTTACATTCCAGCCTGATTTGTGAATTTTGAAATTATATTCCTGCCTGTATTGCTACTTATATATAATACAGCTATGTATTTATCAGTATTTTCAAGAAATTGGTCTTTCCGGCTAATTAACGATTTTCGGTGTTCCCCAATTTTTTAAGTTGGGGAATGATTCTGAGCATTTGTTGCTTGATTTCAATTTCATTTTTTCTTATTTGGGGAATCCTTTTTATAAAGTTGGGGAGTATTTTCGTACCCCAACTTTATAATCAGCAGTGACTCATAGCCGAAATTCTAGCCCTTCGAATTTCTTCATTATAATATTCTTCCGGTGTCTGTGTCTTCGCCACTCCAAATTTCTTAATTTCTTCTTCCATTATATTATCCAAGACATGTGTATAAATGTTTAATGTGATGCTGATACTCGAATGTCCCATCAACCTCTGGACAACCTTCGGTTCCATTTTCTTTTCAAAGCATCTTGTAGCAAACGTATGTCGTAAACTATGTGGGTGGAAGTCCCTGATCTCTCTGGGTTCTCTATTTTCTTGTACTGCCAGAACTCCTTCTTTTTCTCTCATTCTCTTTAAAGCCTTTTTTATTTCTTTCTCTACAACATATCTGACGCAGGGACTTCCCATACCTGTTGTAAATACCAAATCTTTTAAATCATCCGTACTTCTCCAGCGACTGCCCAGTTCCTCTTTTAGCTTATTCTGTTTTTTCTTCTGAGCTTTTAATATTTCTTCCATTTCTCCTAAAAACGGAATCTCTCTGATTGAATTTACCGTTTTAGGAGTTACAAGCATCATTCTCTTTTCTCCATTATAATAACTACAACTCAAGGAACGTCTGACGTGAACTACTTTCTTTTTTAAATCTATATCGCTCCATTTCATTCCACCAAGTTCTCCAACTCGGACACCTGTCAGACACATGAAATAGAACATTTCTTTATACCAGCTATCCTCCATCTCACTCAGGAAATTGTCCTGTTCTTCCTGGGTTAATGCAATTTCTTCTTTTGATTGTTTAAATGTCCATGGTACTTCTACAATCAAACATGGATTTACTTTAATCAATTGGTTTCCTAATGCAAAATCTAAGCATTCTCTTAAACGCCCCAATGCTTCTCGCATTGCACTGTGCGATACATGATTCTGTTCCATTGCATTTAATGCTCTCTGAACATCCAACGGTTTAATATCTTTCAGCTTCATTGACCCGATATAAAAACCAAATGTTCTTTTGAAATTATTTTTCATCGGTGCAATACTCGTTTCTTTCACCCGGTGTTGCTTTACCTCTGAAAACCATTCTTCAAACCACTCATTCAATGTGATTCTTGTTTTTCTATAATCCAATGTATCCCTGGCATTTTCTTTTGCCTTTTCAAATTCTTCCATCAGTTCGTTTAGATCTGTTCCATATAAATTGATTCTAATTCCGTTTACAACCGCTCTTGCTTCATATGAACCGTTCTTCTCTCTAACTCCTCTTGGTAATGCTTTTGCCATAATTGTTTCCTCCTGAAAAACTTCTTATCTGTTGCTCCTTCAAATTACCATTCATAAACGTGCAAAACAAACATGCGAATTTTTGTTTCGCATTCTTGACTTACTTTCTGACCTGTGCTAACAGCCATTTATCGAGTAAGAGCTTATGTGCATAATTACGATTGCCAATTCTGACAACAAATATTTTTTCATTTTCTCTCATCAATTCTCTAGTTTTCGTCATCCCAAGATTCAAGTAAGCTGCTGTTTCTTCTACATTTAAAAGTACCTTTTCTTGCTCCATATACTACCCTCACACTCGCTTCTTTCCTATATAATAGTCATATCCTTTTCTGATATTGCAAAACATACAAGTATCCTTATATCGCTGTTCTGGATTCACCCGCCGGATATAATGTCCCGGCACCTCATAAAAATTGCCTGCACATACTCTGCACAAGCTTACGACTAACGGTTTTTCAATTATCTTCGGTATCCCGGTACTTCTTCGGATTGCTTTATTGATTTTCTCCATTTCAGTACGATCTAAGGTACACACATAATTTTCCAACCGTCTTTTATCTAAAGTTCTAAGCTGCTCCAACAGCACTACAGAATCCTTTTCCAAACCTTCCATTTCCGGGACTGCAATGTGTGTCGGCAGTTTCATTTTTTCTTTACTTGTAATTGCTGCCACGATCACTGTCGGACTGTATTGATTTCCTATATTATTCTGAATCACCAGCACCGGACGATAACCGCCCTGCTCACTTCCAAATACAGGATCAAGGTCGGCGTGATAAATATCCCCACGCTTGACGTTCCTATCTTCCATCTTTGCTATATCTCCTCTCGTCTTTCTAACTGTTGTTATCCCTAAATATGTAAAATACAAGCCTATTTGTCCCCGACGCCCCGACTTGTAATTGGGAAATCATCAGACGGCTGACTGCTAATCAGCTCCACAGGATTTTATCTAAAATAAATATATGGGATTGGGAGTTTTCCTCTCCAGGGATCTCCTGAAGCTGCCCTCACTTGTTGCGGCATCAAAGAAATATTTTGTATACACGACTTTATGACCGGACAGGAGTATCATTATGCCTGTTGTCTGTCATCGCCCTGCCAGAAGCAATCTGACAGTTATAACCAGATATTTTTCGCTCAACAGTCCGGGTAATACAAACTGAAACCAAAAGGAAGTCTACGGTTGGGATTTCGCTGTCTTTACCCAGCCTGTGTTATGGCGTATTTGTTAATGTGGCTTACGCTCATCACGATAACAACAGGATTGTGCCTGATGAATGTATATGAATTTGTCAAGGTTCTTCCCGCTCCCCAGTCTTTTCGTGACAAAAGAAGAAACAGGTGGATCAAAATATTTCTCTTTCCACCTGTTTCCTCACTTAAACGCTATTTTTCAACCCACTATCTCAAAATCTTTTTCAAATTTCTGATTGCTGCTTTTACAGACTTTGCTACCATCTGAAAAGAGCAGCCTTCTTCCTGTGCAATCTGCTCATAATTCTTATCTTCAAAATAATACTTCATCAATCGTCTTCTCTGAATTTCCGACAACTGCTGAATTGCACTATGTAAACGTTCCGCTTCCAGTTTATTCAGAACAGTATCCTCTACACCTTCCTCTTTCTGAAATACCCGTTCATATAAACTGGAATCCCAGATTTCTGACTGTTCCAAATGCCTGTCCACAACATTCATATGCGACACATCCTGCAATTCAAACGTATTAAAAGCTTCATATACATTCTTTCCTATTTCCAAATCCTTGTACTCTTTTTCACCATTATAAAATGAAACATAATATTTTCCGTCCTTCTCATAGATTTCATATGGGTTGTATTTATCTTTTCTTCTTTTTGGCTGTCTGCCTTCCATGTCCTTTCCTCCGATCTGAATTTTTTTGAATTCAGATCAGTAGGCGGGGCACGAATACGAACAATCGCCCTTATTTTGAATTGCTCATTCTCAATATTTAGGTAACAAAAAACGCCCTGACAGATTTCACTCCTATGGACGCATTTAATTCGATATTTTATTACCCTGGATTCATTATTGGCTCTTACCCTAGTTTCAATTCCAACATTTACTAATGAAATTGTTGAGATTTTTTTAATTGAATACCTTCTGTTGAACAGAATTTTTTAGCTGAACTCTTGCTAAGAACCATATTTTCTCCGGTTAGATTCCGGAAAAGAAAATAAGCATACAAATACTGCTCTTTCGGAATCTGTTTTTTTTAACCGAAAGATATTTGTATGCTTTCTCATTCATTGGGTAATACCCTGTATTTTTTCTAATGTTACACCCTTTTCACTTTTCAAATTTGGGGTAATACACTAAGTTTATGGAGGTATATAAACATGGATATTCCAAAAACATTATTTGCCACTTTAGTAAAACAAGGGCGTATGGAAATGCATTTAACACAAGAAGCTCTTGCTGAAAAACTCGGAATATCGGCGGCTTATCTTGGAGACCTCGAACGCCATAAAGGCGGTCCCAGTCTGGAATTATTTTGTAAAACCATGCAGACTTTAAATATTTCTGCTGATGACTACGTTTATCCAAATCAGAATAAAAATAATTCTACATATGATCAGATTCTTCGGCTCTTAAATCAGTGCAATGATTATCAGTTACAGGTAATTCTTGCAACTACGACAGCTCTGCTAGATTCTAATCCTTTTATTGCTAACGTAGACACTACTAATGATACAAAATAAAACTTGTAAAATACCGATAAATAGCTGATAATTACCGATATTTAAAATTAGTGGAATAAATACTATTACCATATGTTAAAAACAGTTATGCTATATCATTACAACTTGATATAACATAACTGTTTCTTCTTTACGAACATCCTATTATCTATCAAATACTACATTTCCCTCCACGACACACTTAATTGCTTTTCATCTCGCTAATTATTTTTTCCATATCCGTCGATTTTTTCAAGAGTCCTAAACCAGCCAATAACTGAATACAATCTACATATCCTTGACAATATGCCCTTTGTTCTGACACAAACGCTTCTTCTTCCAAAATTTCTCCATATTGCTTCAACTTCTCCCTGTCCTCATAACTTATATGATCGAGAAGTTTATTCACCTTTTCTTTTTCCATTTTCTTCTTCAACTGAATATTTGCAAGTTCTTGGAAATAGATATAACTTTCTCTGTTTATATTCTCACAACGCAACTGGTTCAAAAAAGAGGATATTTCATTCCAAATATCATTTTCCATAAAAATTTCTCCTGCTTTTTTTGGTATCTTTACTTATTATGCCCAATTTTATATTTCATCATTTCATCAATTCACCATTAAATTTATATCCCATACCCCATACATTTAAAATGTATCTTGGTTTTGCAGAATCTGGCTCAATCTTTTTTCTGATTCTCCGAATTATGCCCATAACATTATCTTCTGCCCCATAATATGGTTCTTTCCACACCTGTGTATATATTTGTTCCTTTGAAAATATCCGTCCTGGATTTTTTGCCAGCAAATATAATATTTCAAATTCATAATTCGTCAATTGAACCAGCTCACCATTACTTTCTACAGAACGATATTCCGCATTTATTTTTAATGCTCCGTAATCAAGTACCCTATTTTGTTTACCAGGCATCTCAGAGTATTTTTTAGCAGACAGAAAATGTAATAATTCATTTAATTTTTCTTCCTCATTTTCATCAAATGTTACAACAACTACCCTTCCCATTTTATAAAAACCTTTCATATTCCAAATCTTACAAGTGTAATTTTTATCTATTATTACATCTGTAAGATTTAAAGTCAAGTTTTTATTTCGTTGACAGAATAACCTTTTAAGATATATAATATTTTTATTACATTTGTAAGATTTGGAGGAATATCACATGAGCAATCTGCCTCAAATTTCAGAAGCCGAATTTGAAGTTATGAAAATCGTTTGGAAATATGCACCAATCAGCACCAATGAAATTACTGAAAAATTAACACAAATTTCCCGTTGGAGTCCTAAAACAATTCAGACATTGATTAAACGTCTCGTTTCTAAAAAAGCACTAACCTACGAAAAACAAAGCCGGGTTTTTGTCTATACTCCATTGGTCAAAGAAGACGAATATATTCGGCAGGAAAGTAATTCTTTTTTAAAACGATATTATAATGGTAATATCACTTCTATGCTTGCCTCTTACATTGAGGATGATAAATTGTCTGAAGAAGACATTGCCAGCTTACGGAATCTTCTTTCCAATCATTAACCATGGGAGGAGGAGCATATTTTGATATATTTTAGTTTTCGATTTTTACTGTGTAATGCCATCATTTGTATTTTTTTAGGTAGTTTACTGGGATTAAAAAATTTATTGCAAAGGCAATTATCCGCACGTATGCAATATAATCTTTCGATTATATTTCTTGCCGTTCTAATTGTTCCCTTTTTACCAATAAGCTCTGCCCCATCTTCTATATCGTGGAGCCATTTGCTGACAGCCAGTTCAAGTACCAATGGTGACATTCAAACCACTTTTCTTTCTGGTAATGGTTATAATTTGGATAAAATAAATGATTTTGCTGTCTCTGTCAGCACCCAAATACCAACTTTTATTCACACATTACTTGTATTTTTCTGGAGTATCGGTATATTCATAATGTTTTTTCTTCTCTACCGCTCAGTAAGACAAGTAAACGCCTTACATAGTTCTGCTTTACCTCTTCAAAATGAAGAACTAAACGCTCTTTATATAGAATGTTTAAACGAAGTGAACAGCAAGCATACCATTCCGATTTATAGTACAGCATTTTTGAAATCTCCTGTTTTGGCTGGTTTCCTGCATCCTCGCATTTATCTTCCAATTCACTTGATTTCAGATTTTAACGCTGGAACTATAAGCTCAACTGATATTCGATATATGCTTCTTCATGAACTGCAGCACTACAAGCATAAAGATATTCTAATTGGATATTTGATAAATACAGTACATGTTTTCTACTGGTTCAATCCCCTAATCTGGTATTTTCTAAAAAGAATACGGCAGGAACGCGAACTTGCCTGCGACAGTGCTGTATTACAATTATTGAAAGAAACAGAATACAAGTCATATGGAAATACACTGATTAACTTTGCCGAAACAATAGCTCTGTCTCCATTCCCTCTTACTATGGGAATCAGTGGAAATATAAAACAGTTAAAAGGACGCATTTTAAATATTGCATCATTCCACCAACCTACTTTTAAACAAAAAATTCGTGGATATCTTATATGCATATTCGTCTCTACTATCATCATTGGATGCATTCCCATACTTTCTGTTTATGCTTCTGATCAGACTGGCTATCATTTTGACACAACCGAAAAGAATATTACTCAGCTAAATCTTTCTTCCAATTTTGGGGACTACACCGGAAGTTTTGTTTTATATAATCAGTCTGCTGATAAATGGAATATTTATAATATGGATCATGCTTCCACACGTGTATCACCGAATTCGACTTATAAAATATATGATGCATTACTTGGCTTGGAATCTGGAATTATTACACCAGAACATTCCACTTTCACATGGAATGGAGAACCATATCCTTTTAATTCATGGGAAGCCGATCAAGATTTAACCTCGGCTATACATAATTCTGTAAACTGGTATTTTCAGGCAATTGATTCACAGGCAGGTTTTGAAGCCGTAAGAACATTTTTACAGACAATAAACTATGGGAATCAAAATACTGGAACAAATCTAAATCTCTATTGGACAGATTTCTCTCTGAAGATATCACCCATAGAACAGGTGGAATTGTTACAGGATTTCTATCAAAATAATTTTCATTTTGACAGTAAAAATATCCAGGCAGTAAAAAAAGCCCTGCTGCTTTCCACTACTTCTTCCGGTTCTCTTTACGGGAAAACAGGAACCGGGCGTGTCAATGGTAAAGATGTCAATGGCTGGTTTATCGGATACATTGAAACAGCGAATAATACTTACTACTTCGCAACAAATATTCAATCCTCTTCTGGTGCAACTGGAAGTCAGGCTACCGAAATAACAGAATCTGTACTTTCTAATCTTGGTATTTGGAAATAAATAAAGAGAACTGATAGCATAATTTCCTGTTATCAGTTCTCTTTATTTCATTCTTCTCTACTGATCAATTCTGCAAATTACCTAACCGGTACTGATACCTCGGTATATTATCAATACCATTATCTAAAATCCTGTTTCCAACATACTGAATCGTTCCATCATCCTGAATTTTCATCGTAAGTTCGTGTGTAATAACAGCATCATTACATACAACAGAATCACATACTGCATGAATTGTCAAAACAATGGTTCCATCTTCATTATGCCTGACTTCTGTTACTTCCGGTAAAGACAAGCCAAAATGTGTTGGTGAATAATTACCACATCCCAATCGTTCCCAGATAAACATATTACTTTGTTCATCGTAGACCGCCCATTCTTTCAATTCTTCTTTTGTAACAGGAAGATATGTCATAATTACATTTTCGAACTCTTCTGCTGGAATTCCCACAACCTCTTTTTCTGCCGTAAATTTTTCTCCATATTTCATTTGATAAAAATATTCATAAAGTCCATTATAATCCAACCCCTGCATATCCTCCGCATTCCAGTTTGAACATAACAGATTGTTTCCCTGATAGCCGAACGTACTCACATATTTTTTTGAATATTCCCGACACTCCTCACTCAAAGGCTTTACCCGGATAATACAACTTCCATCTACAATCTCTGTCACTTCCGGTGGTTCAGGTACGCATAATTCATAACAGAAATTCCCATTTTCAGTATATGCCCATTCTTTTATTTTTGATAGCGATATGTATGTAAGTACAGGCTCTGTATCCTCACTCCAGATCATTTTTGCGGACATCACACTCATTTCTTTTCCATCATAACTATATTCTTTTCTGGTAATTCCACCATCTGTATCTGCTTCATATAAAATTACACTTCCTTTTTCTTCTTGTTCTGCAGATTTTAAAAATTGTTCCATCTTCTGATAATTATCCATAACAGAATAATGATCGGAACCAATGACCGGATTCCCATTTTGTTTGATAATTTCTTTCATCCGATTCATCATTTGCTCAGCAGTGTTCTGATCTGCTTCTTGTATTCCATTATATTCAGAATAAATATCTCGGATAATGCCCATAATTTCTTCACAATCGTTCACAGCTTCCTTTTTCTTGTCTTCATCGATTGGTAGATTATATCCCTTATCCGGATTTTCCATGGTAGTGTTTTTCTGATTCTTCTCATTTTTTACATCTGTGCTGTTTAACGATATCTTACTTTCACAGGAAGTCAGAATCATTCCTATACAAAGTACTAACAAAATACTTTTTCTTTTCATATTGCCCCCTAATTATTACTGTAATTCTCTTCCCACTCTTCTTCTGTTAACCTTGGCATATACCACCCTGCATTTGCATTTTGATCTGACTTGATTACCTTATTTGATAAATACTGGAAACTTCCGTCTTCCATAGGTTTTATCATCAATTCACTGGTGATTGCCTGATCTAACATTCTGATTTCCCATACTGCTTCTATCGTAAGTTTTAATGTTCCATCTTGTAATTTTTCATATGAGATAACTTCCGGATATGGCTCATATGGGAATTCACAATCATATAACCCTCGCGGTCTGTATCTAAAAGTTCTATTATCAGAGTTATAAAAAGTTCCTTTTTCAATCTCGCTATTACTAAATGGTAAATAGGTCTTTATAACCTCTTCAAACTCATCTTTTGGAACTTCATATTCTGCTCCACCATAATTTGCTTCATATGGAACTTGCTTTCCATATTTCATATAATACATTTTTTCATAAAGATCATAAAAATCAAGTTCCGTATAATTCTGGTTATCCCAATTTGTAATCAACAGATTATTAAGTGCATACCCCAACGGCATAACATATTTTCGATTCAATTCTCGGCATGTTTTATCTAATGGCTGCACTCTGAATCCAGTTTCACCCGGTGCTCCATCAAATCCCGGTGGGTGATATTCCTCCAGAAACAAGTATCCTTTTTCTGTATATTTCCACTCATATGCTTCATATTCATCATAATAATTAGCCTGTGGGCTATTATCCTTCCATTTAACCTGACATAATCGAACATTTATCTTTCCATTCATTGACTCTAAATGATATTGTATAATTTCCCCTTCATCAAATACAACAACAATATCTACTGCTGCCTGTTCTTCTTTCTCTGCTGCTTTGCAAAAATCTTCTACTTTTTCACGATTGACCATATCAATCTGATTATCACAATCTACTGCCGCATATCCTTT
>NZ_JAQDKN010000023.1:0-35081 GCF_027662015.1 Coprococcus sp. AM100_B19A | reverse complement strand
TGATTGCAATATTATTATTTGCTTTTGTTAAATCTGCTTTTACATTTCCTAAATTGCTACTTAATCCAGAAAGTCCATCCGTCACACTCAACAAACTCTTCACTTCTGTAACATTGATTCCATCATAATGCACTTCAAAAGCCGGGCATTCATCCACAAGATCTCCATCCTGCAAATTTCCCGAAGTATATGCCGGTACTGCCGGATTACTTGCAACCGGTGTTCCCTGGATCACCTTCCAACTGCAGTTTTCAACCTCTGTCTCTGCATTTCTGGTATACCGATTTACAATAAGATCAATCCTTTTCATTCCCTGACTACCATTTGTCAGTGTAACCTCATCATAAGTACCAATATCCACGCAAGATATACAGCCGTGATGCGCCATCATCCCACTTCGGATTTTCAGCAGATTATTACTGCTAAGTTCCGGCTTCAGATTCTCTCCGCTTGTTATAATATAACTCCCCTGCCCGATAATCCCCTCCAGCATCTGCCGGAACTGCTGCGAAGTCACATGTGGTGATCCGGTTCTTCCAGATACAATTTTCATTCTTCATCTTCTCCTTCCAGTTTATAAGTAATTGATTCCACATCATTCGTAATCTCATAAATGATATTTTCGATTGGTTTTGACATATACATCCCAGTCAGGTAATCCCTGCCACCGACAATATCTCCAATCCCAACCTCGATTCCAAGCTTTGCAACATCCATCTGAAATGTCTTTTTATTCATCAGCTTCTGCAATTGTTCCGCGGACGTTTTCTCCAGCTCTGCTGTTTCTGTGCTCGTATTTTCGTATACTGCTGAGATCTCATTCAGTCCTTTGTAATACTGCGTCTTTCCAATGCTTCCATCTTTCTGCACATACAGATGGAATATGTTCCTCTCCTGCAATTCCCCTTTTCCGGTTACAACCAGATGATTTACGCCATTTTGTTTATCATCCATCGTGAAATTCAGTCGACTGTCCTGTGACAATTCAATCTGCGCAGAATAATCAGTAATCGGAACTGCTTCAATCAGAATATAACATGGCTCGTCCTGTTCTTTGATCAGTCGGATTTGCAGGCGGTATCCAACACTTTTCAGCATTTTAGTAAGACCTTCCAGTAATGTGCAGTACCGGTCAAATTGAAAATTCTTTACAGATATACCCGTATCTTCTGATGAAACTCTGAATAATCCATCAAACTCCGGCTCGATCAGTGTTTTCATTACCTGATTCAGTTCTCCGGATACTGTTTTATAATCCGATCCGGCAGGCGGCTCGATCACCTTATACTGCAGTCTTCCCCGCCATGTGATTCCCTTCAGCTCCACATAATCCAGCGTTGTATCTGTCAGCACCTCTCCGATAATGCCTCCATATTCTGTCTCCGTAATATAGACATAGCTTGAAAAGGTCAGCTCCGGATACCAGTTCGACCTTGCAATCTGTACAGAAAATTCGTACTCGCCATTCGTATCCACTGTGATATTTGAGTCCAAAATCGCTCCCAGTTCTCTTCCATCACTATCTGCAAGAATGACATCTTTTACCACGGCGGCTCCCTCCTGTTCAAAAATAAAGTCAGGTCAAATCCATAATCCCCGGACCAGTTAATATTTAAAAGCCCGGATGGTATTCTCTCGAAAACAGTTTGTTTCTGTGCTCTCTGATTAAATAAATTTTGTACCGTTCCATTCGTCAAATACCTTCGGATCGTTCTTCTCTGGCTATCTATGATCAGATATTCCCTGCTTTCAAGCGTTACGAAAAACTCATAAGGATAATCGTTGATCAGAATCTTCGGATTTACACATGGTCCGTAAATGATCATCCGGTACTCACTTGGAATGATGTGATCAACATCCCATGCTGCGATTCCTCTTTTTTCTCCGGCAAAATCAAACGGATAGTCATACTGAAAGTCGATTCCGGATGCTGCCGTTTCTTCCAATTGTGGAAAAAACTGTCTTGTCGCTTCTACTACCCATACAAGTTCCGGAGTCTGGAAGGTGATCTCCACTTCCGAATACACATATCCCTTCCATCCTTCTTTCGCTGACTTCAACACCTTGCATCTTAAATATGCACCATTCACGTACAGTTTCCCGTAGGTATCATTTTCTGCATCAACCGCAATGATCCGGTATAGCTGCTCCATATTCGCCTGAAATTCTTCCCGCTTTCCAAACACATCAATCGTCACTGTTTTTTCATATCCGTCCGAAGACTCTGACCAGTCCGCATCGAACCAGTCAGTCTTCGTTGTACGAAAAGGAGCTTTCAAAAGATTCAGCTTTTCGCCGTTCATATTTTCATAATACACAATCATACCTGTGGCACTGCTCCTTTCGGTAATGGTCTGTCTATCCGTTTCGTATCCAGGAATACCGGCTTGTTGCCATTTTCTTTTGCAATCTTCCTCTGGATACGTTCAAATCTGTCGTAATCAAATCCTTGATCCTTAAAGATCGGATTATTCTTTATTCCGCCTACCGTTTTATCCTGATTAACGGATGTTGTAAGCTGTACACTTCTTTGCAGACTCTGGACTGCTTTTTGTACTCCGGCATTCATGGATCCGACCGGAATATTCTTCTCAAATCCGATTCCCATACCAAGAGCCATCATCTTACCAACCTGGTCCCGGAATACTCTCGATGGAGAATGAATACCAAGTTTTGACTTGATTGCATCTAATGCGCTACTTGCCGCAGATGTTGCCGCGCTGATCAGGCTTCCTACCGCACTGGATATACCACTTGCAATTCCGGAAATGATATTCATACCAACACTGCCCCAGTTTACACTGGTAAATGCATTTTTGATCTGGCTGATCATTGATGGAATCTTACCAAGTAACGCCGGGATTCCCTGAACCAGTCCGACTGCGAGCTGCGTGATAATCTTCACACCAGTCTGTATGATCTTCGGCAAATTCGTGATAATCGTAGATGCCAGCTTGCCGATGATAACCGGTGCTTTCGCTGCCACCTGCGGAATCGCGTTTGCAATTCCCTGTGCCAAGCCTTCCATTAACCGTAATCCGGAAGTTATTAACTGCGGAAGATTACTGATCAGCGACTCAACCAGAGTCAGAATCATCTGTACTGCTGCCGGAATTAACTGCGGAAGTTGTGCGCCCAGGCTGCTTACCAGAGTTGCTATGATGCTTGCACCTACGGAAATGAGCGATGGTAGATTTGCCGTGATTGCATTCATCAATCCCAAGATCAGGGTTGCACCTGATGAAATCAGTCCCGGAAGTGCTGCTGTGATTCCTGCCCCAAAGTTAGATATGATCTCCGGTCCTTTGGTCTGCGCCAGAAGCAGGATCTGGTCAATCTGTGTACCAAACTGACTGTAAACCAGTCCAAGACCGGCTACCACAACGGCTGCAACTGCACCGAAATTCATCAACCCTACAAATGACGGAATAAAGCCGGCTACTGTTCCAAGAACTCCCTGCAAAGCAGAACCAATCTGTCCGCCCCATGCTCCCAGATAACCGGCAGTATCTCCAAATAGTGAAAACGCGCTTGTAATTCTGGGGATTTTTGATGCGATTGCAGAACCGATTTTGCCGACTGCCCCACCAATTTTTCCCGGAACACAGGAAACGACCTTGCCGATTTTTCCGACAGTAGCTGACAATTTCGGAGTCAGTACCTGAAACGGTCCTGTAACAGCGCTACCGAGCCCTTTCAGGCTACCCGTAAAATCTTTCTGGAAATTTGCAGCCGATTTTGTTGCGCTTTTGAATCCCTTCGGAAGCTTTCCAAGCTCAGACAAAACACCCGTTGTAATTCCGCTGAATCCTTCAACGGCTGTCTGTACATTGCCGATCTGTGATCCAAATAACGAGATCACTGGTCCAGCTCCCGCAAGAACTGCTGCAGTCTTGCCAAGATTCATGAGCTCATCCGTACTCATGTTCTGCAGCTTATCGGCTAACTTACCAACACTATCTGTAAATCCCTTTAATTGCGGAACCGCTTCACCGATTTTTCCGGATAAGGATTCCACCACATCCATTCCGGTCTTTCCCAGACGCGGGATCATTTGACCAAGATTATTTAAGATATTCTTTGCCGCTGTCCAGAATGTGTCAACCAGGTCGTTCGCACTGATTACACCGGCTTCAAAATTTTCCCAGGCGGCTTTAGCAGAATTAACAGAACCTTCAATCGTTGTAGAAGCTTCTTTTGCGGAAGTTCCTGTGATTCCGAGATTTTGCTGGACTTTGTGAATTGCCTGAATCATCTGGTCAAACGTTACATTATCCAGATCTTCTATTTTTTCATTTAAGATACCGGAATCATTGATCAATCGGATCATTTCCGACTGTGTACCGCCGTAACCTAATTTAAGGTTATCCAACATTGTGTAATTCTTCTTTGCAAAGCCCTGATAGGCATTCTGGATATCCTGCATATTCGTACCCATCTTATTGGCATTGTCTGCCATATCAATGATCGCCATATCTGCTATCTCTGCAGCCTTTGCAGTATCTCCGCCTAAGCCCTGTAGTAATGATGCTGAAAAGCTTGTAACCGTTGACATGTAATCATTAGCAGAAAGCTGTGCTGTTTTGAACGCATTGTTTGCGTTCCTGATCACTGTCTTGGCACTATCTTTAAATAATGTCTCTACACCACCAATCTGCTGCTCCATATTGGCGACTACACCAAGAGAAGACTTTACAATCGCCGCCGCTCCAGCTCCTACAGCTGCAACAGCTCCGGTCATTGCCTTGCTGACTACAGATAAGCCACTTTTTCCAAGACTTCCAAGCTTATTTATGCCTTCATTGAACCCACTCTCATTGATTTTGGTATCAAAATTCAAATATCCATCTGCCATACTATCATCCTTTCTGATAGCACGGCTCAGGGGCTCACAAGTGCTTAATTCTTAATCTTTATCTCCACCTCCCGTCGGCATTTGCGACATTTTACATACAGTCCGCTGCACACTGCAGTATCTGCGTAAACAAGCAGATGCTGACCGCAGTACGGACACGGATACCACTCACGCCGTGTCGGTATTTTAATTTCCATCATGAGAACATATCTCCAATCTCATAATCATCAAGCTTTCGCTGTTTCTTTTTCAGCGCAACAGCTCTCTGGATCTTCTTGATCCGTTTACGTTCGTCCTTGTCCCGGATTGTTCCAGGATCAATCGAACGATACATAATCCGTTGTTTAATCTCTGTACTATCCGGCAACCAGTCAAACAAGCTCCGGAACTCCCACCAGTGCATATATTCAATCTGCTGCAGGTCAATTCCATATGCCTCCCGGAACGCTGCATAAATGCAGCCGGCATCTTCCGAAAAAGAAAATACCGGCTTTCCACTTCTCTGCTGCTCTTCCTCTTTATCTTCCAGATCATCCTGGTACATCCTTTTGCACATCAGGAAATCTCCGAGTGCATATATTGCAGCTTCAATATCTTCCGGAACCTTATCCAGATAC
Source organism: Coprococcus sp. AM100_B19A (assembly GCF_027662015.1). Classification (NCBI taxonomy): domain Bacteria; kingdom Bacillati; phylum Bacillota; class Clostridia; order Lachnospirales; family Lachnospiraceae; genus Coprococcus; species Coprococcus sp. AM100_B19A. The sequence continues at coordinate 29,609 of NZ_JAQDKN010000023.1, read as the reverse complement.
CACTGCAACAGAAGTCCACATTTGATCTGCCATGGAACCGAGTCGTCTTCAACCAGCTCCGTAAAACGGATCCATTCACGGAAATCTGTCACGATCGGGTAGTACTCCCCATTCACCTTGACTTCTTCCGGAAACTGCTCATATAAAATATTCATGCTCTGCTACCTTCCGGTATTGGAATGTTTTCCTTTACCATACTGTTTCTGGTAGTTTCTTCTCTGCTGACGGTTTCCATTTGGCTGTGGCTGCGGATGCGGGAACTGCTGCGTTGTATTTTGATTTGGTACATACTTATCATATTTATCGTCCAGTTTCTTTGCTTCTGCTGTTTCAAAGTCTAACAATGATTCAGCCGCTTCGTTACACAGCTTGACGCTGTTCTTTCCGCAAAGGATACGCTCCCCGGCTCCCTCGCCAAAAAGGGTATCGAAGAACACATAAAAACACGCGCACTGCGCGCGGATGATATCACTGTTCTTTCCGACTACCGGAACATTCTGCTCCGCTTCATGCATTGCTGCTTTCGCTTCATCAATCGCATCTAAAAAATCCGCATCCGTGAAATCCACGTCCGCTTCAAAATCTCCAAATTTCCAAAGGCTCATAGGCTCACTCTCCCATTTCTTCTTTATTCTCCGCCAGCAGTGAATGTACAGGTCTTCCATCCGTCTGTGGTGGTTGCAGTACCCTTTGTGATTTCTCCGGCCGCTTTAAAGCTGCCTTTGTAAATCAGGGCATCCGTACCGTCCCCTTCTGTGTCCGGAATTACACTCCATGTTCTCTTTCGTGCGGTACAAGTTGTTTCCGATGTCTTCTGTTCAAACAGATCTACCACCACAATATCAACCTGCGCTTCTGTTCCGAGAATCTCATCGTCAGTAATTGCTGCAATCTTTTCATGTACCGGATCATTGGTATACCGGTCAAATTCGTAATCGATCGCCGGCGCATAACCGACTACGTCACTTCTTTCAGACGCCTCATCCACATACTGCCGGCTGTACTCTGTCGAGTTCTTTCCATCCGATAGCGATGTAAATCCCGTCATTCTGGTAAATGTTTTTCCTGATCCATCAGCGTCCATAAAAGCCACTCTCTTATGTCTGCCAACTAACATTTTTTCACTTGCCATTTCTTCACACTCCTTACTTATAAATCAATCTGCAAATCATCTGATACCGTCCCAGATCGGCCTCTGCACTAAACAAATAGCCGGACTGCAGCACTTCAACTTTTATAGCATCGTGCCCGTCCAGCTCTGGAACAATATCATTCAAGTTATTCTGTTCTGTCCACTCTTCAAAGTTCTGATAAAAACCACTGTTGGCAATACCGGTTCTTGCATCCCCATCGTAGGCTTCCTTACTTGTCAGAGCGAACTGGAACTGCTTCAGGCAGCCCCCATCCACATATCTCTTGTAGATGGGATCTACGCCGATTGGATCAATGGAATATTCCATTCCATCACCAAGATAATCAATATTGATCTTCCGGTTATTGATATCTGGATAAGTCCTTACATACTCCCGGATACTATCAATAATCGGTTTCCGTTTACTGTCCGGCAAGTTTCTCAGCTCCTTCCCTTATGGCATCTTTATGGCTCGCTTTCATTGTTTCAAACCATCTTGCCTTAGTTTTATGCTCATAATACTGCCGGCGGGCATACGGGGCAAGATATTCAATGGATCCGGAACCGATCACTGTACCAAGTGTCCCAGACTTAATCAGCATCCCGGTTCTTCTCGGTGTCAATGGATTCATGTAGCGTAGACACTCAGAATCCACAAATGCCTGGGCCCTTGAAAATCCCTCCGCTTTTTTCTGTGCGAATCCCGGAGCCCATTCCAGCCGTGCCGTGGTAGAACCATTCTTACCAGTCACTGTAAATACGCTGCCTCTCGGAGTTGTGATTCGGAAGTCCTTCTTTCCTGCCATCTTACTCGCCTCCGATCCGCCAGTGCGGTGTTGTACCAAACCGGTTGTCCGACCAGCTTGTCACCTTGCAGTGCTTCTGGAACACGGCTTTCAGATCTGCAGGTCTTTCAATCTCAATCTGGCACTCTCCCAGGACAATCTGATCATCATTCTGTATGGTCCAGTATCCATAACCGCCACAGCAGGCGAACTGATCCGGCGGAAGATACTGCCCTGCTTCCGGAATATCCGCAGGAATCCGAATTTTGTAAACTTCCGCACTTTTCAGCCCGTTATCCGTAACTGCAGTCTTATGGTCCACATGGACGTGGACACCATGCAAAACGGTTCGGATCCAGGTATCGTAATGTGTGGAATCACCGCTTATTCTGTTATAAACCGTAATGTCACTATTCGTAATCATCATCCACCGCCAAATCCATAAGCCCCGTATTTACCAGATATACTTCTGCAATTCTATACAACATCGAATCCACTGATCGGCTTACATCAAACGATACGGAATACCCATCGTTGTTCTCGGATGTTATTCCATCTCGCTGATCATACTTGTATGCACAATCACACATTTCTTTGTCTCATAATCCAGAGTCACGTCACCGGGCACATAACCAGTGCTTTTGTTATAATCCGCAAGCCCCTGCATAGACAACTTCGGGATCAGGATCTCATTTGCGTTTGCTCCCTCTTTTACCAGCTCATTCGGTCCATCCAGAACAGCTGTTAATGATGATAATTTATACACCTCATCCAAAAGTGTTGAATACTGTTTTCTAAGTGCAATAGTATTTGCCATTCTTCCTTACCTCACTTCCTATTTTTCCGGCAGTCCCATGGCAGCTCGAAGTGCAGCAACATCATCTGCTCCCGGATCTGCACCACCTCCGCCACTTGTGCCACCAACCGGATTATTGATTGGTTCATTTGCTCCGAACAAATACCCATCAGACTTCTTGACATCCTCAAGTGCCTTCTTGAGATCTTCGGACTGATTCTTAGATTCTTTCAGAGCATCGATATTCAGCATTGCGATAACTGCCTTTTCATTTCTTCCGCCGGCAGCCTTAACTGCTTCTTTAACAGAATCCATAAATACACGGTCAGCTTCTTTTGCTGCATATTCATCATCTTTCGCCTTCAGATCACCCTGAAGCTTTGTGATCTGTCCCTGCAGATCTTTCACATCCACGCCTTCAAATTCTTTCAGCCTGGTATTTACATCATCCAATGAAGCCTTGTAGTTGTCCCTCTGGGTAACTGCGTTATCGTACTCGCTTTTAGTACGATAATTTTCTTTCCAAGCCTTATCGAAATCTGCTTTCTTATCTGCTGGGACTTCCATTCCATACTCTTTCAAAATCTCATGAATATTTTTCATCGTTACATTCCTCCTGAAATATTTTATTGACCGCTCTTTCAGCGGTATGGGATATAGCCGGGTAGACCTCCGGCATGGTAGTTGTCCAGTTTAATGCCATATGACAGGGCATAAAAATAAGACGCTTACCCCTGCGTCTCAAAGGGAGATATTTGGACCACCTCCTAAAAAATGAGTACAAAAATACCACCGGTCATTTCGACTGGTGGCAAAAAACTATGGAATCAAATCCGTTATTCCTTTTGCTGCTTTATACATTTTCTGCATAATACTGTTTTCGCTCAAATATTCAAGACCTTTTAAAGTAAGCCGAATATCTTCCGCATCAACGTTTGTCTCTCCAGTTACATACTTCTGGATTGTTACCCCTTTGATGTAACCAGCATCTAAAAGCATCTCGATATATTTATTCCAACGCTCATTGGATATTTTCAACGCCTCCGAACTAATGCTATCCAAGTTACATTCTTCCAGATCCATTGATTTTTCCAATGCAGAAAGTATCTTGTAAATGATTTTAAAATTATCCATAACGCACCTCCTAGTTCGTTTGATAATATATATCGTCTCTTATAGACTCTAATATCCGTGTTTTCGGGGTAGCCTCATAATCATTTCCTATCCAGTATACAGACTCATCTTCGATGTAATCCATGAAAGCAATTTTTGTATCTACATCTATCTCAAATCTCCTGTTGTTTTCACATGTTAATACTTTTTGCACTAACGGATTATCCGCATATTCTTTTTTTAAAAAATCTATTTGCTCTTGACTCAGTTCAAATTTACGCATTGTGCAGTCTCCTTACTAAATCCTTATCCGTCGGATTACATTGAATCAACATCCCGTTTTCCGGATTTATCGAAACAGTTGCTTTCTCACCGATATATCTCTGGCTTATTCTTCCGTTCCTATCAGCTTTTGGATTTTTCAAATCGAGTGGGCTTCTCAGTGCATTTATGATTTCCTCTATCGTTACCCCTGATCGAGATCTCTTCGTCTTCGGATCTTCCATCGTTCCGATTACACGTTCCAGAAAATGTTTACTCTGACCGGTAATTCTTACGCCATTTGATGTCTTAATGCCAACCACCGTCTTCTCAATTTCCTTATGAAGCTTAACATAATTCTCAAAACTTGACATCGGGGAAATCATTCCTTCTTTAACCGATTTCATGTAGGTCTGAAGTAGCTCCCACTTCTTACTGTCATTATATTTCACCTGACCGAACTTTACAAGTGATCCAACGGAATCTCCCAGAACTTCTTTGTACCGCTTGTACTGTGCGATATCTTTTGAAACGTTTTGGATCATCTCCGGTGGAAATAGCTTATTCTGCGTTTTACTATTGGTGGCAATTCTTCCTCGTCCATCAATATAAATCCGCTCTCTTTCCTCTTTCAATCCCATTTTCCGAGAAAATGCTGCATATTCGTTAAGCTGTCCCTGATATTTGGCTTTTTGGAGCATAACTTCCTGCCGATCAGCACCGCCATCCTGAAGCATCTGTACCTTTTCTCGCTGCGCTCTCATTGCTGTTTCCATTTGGCGTTGTCTTTGCTTTGCCTCGTACAGGGTGTACTCTTTGCCCTGGAACTCTTTTGGCTTGCTTTCCTTCCGGTTCTGTTCTTCGAGCCAGTCATCCGACCAGTTGCGTTCCGATATTCCCGGAAAGAACGGATAGTATGTGTGGTAGCAGTTAGCTCCCAGAAGTCCGGTCACGGTACCAAGTCCACAGACCGAATACAGCTGCTCCTTTGTCCAGACACGTCCTTGCCATACCGAATGCGCAGGTCGTGCTCCGGCATGCCATTCAACCTCGAAATACTCTGTTCCAAGCTTCTTGGCATTGTAGTCTGCTATTTCTCCGGTAAGATTCGCCACACCAGTCATCACAGCTCTTCTGGCAGCCACTTCTACCCGGCTTGCGTATCCGGATCCGTACTCAATCTTCCGAAGTCCGCTGTTCGTCAGCTGTGTGACCACCCGGCGTAATACGCTACCATAGTCAAATGCTCCTGTCACAATATCAAAACAGGCATTGTCCAGATAATTGGTATAAACCTGTGACAGCGGTGTTAAAACCTTTCTGCCATTATAATCCAGGTAAAAGCCAAGTGACTTAGTTACATTCTCCAGATCTTCCAGACTCTGCTGAATGATTGCATCCGTGATCTGCTGCAACTGCCTGTTCTCCTCATACGGGATAAACTCAGCATTGATCTGTTCGTAAATGTCCTTATTCCGGACGTATTCCCAGTCGATCACTTTATCATACAGCTCAAACATTTCCGGATAAGACGCATCCAGTGTTTTCTTGATCTCTCTTTCGATATCCTCGGAAGAATATCCAAGAATCCGTAACCGGTTAATCTGCCAATCTGCAGTACTGGTTATTTCACCAGCTTTCATAATCCTCCGGACAATATCCTGCATGATACGCTCTTCCAAATCCTGATACCTGGAAGCAATCTTACTTGCAAGCTTATTCTTATAATCATCTCGCATTACTCAATCACCTGATTTTGCTCCGGAATCTTAGATTTTGCAGTTTCTTCGTCCTCGTTGTACCACTTCATTCGGTACTCAAGCAGGCTCATGACACCCATACTGACGTCTTGCCTGTCCTGCTGTCTTTCTGATTCTTCATCAGCCAAAATAGAGTCATTAAACTCACAGGTGAATTCTACCCCAGACATATAAGAGCCGTTGTAGAACGCCAACGCATTCACGAATCCATTCAAACACTCTTCCAGTTTGCCCTGAATCGCCGTGACTCGGTTGTATTTCCTTGTTTTGGAAGCAAGCACCTCTGTAGCTGTCTTATCCACTTCCTGCGCATCTGACAGATCTCCATAAGCAAGACCGACATTGAACTCGATTTCCCGTTTGTATTCTTCCAAACCTCTTCTGAAGGCTTCATCTCGCATCTCAGGCGAATATTCTTTATACAGTTCTTTATCTTTTCCATCATCAAGATTCAACCCCTTATACAGGCGTTTCTTTAATCTCGGTAAATAGGTCTTTCCACCGCTCTTCTTCAAAGCTCTCTCGTCAATATGGATTGCACGTTCTCCAGAATCGTACTCCCAGTCCAGCCGAGCTCCCTGGATGTCTGCTTTTCTGATCAGGTTCTCTGCGGACTCATAGATCGATACACCACAAGTGGATCCGTCCACCTTATTCTCAATCGGGTTTTGATAATATCCAAAATCCATCTGAACCATCCCTGGATAAATAACCGGTCCCGGAAGAATGTTCGCCCATTCGACCACCTCTTCCAGACCGCAGATCTGCCCGATATCGCTCTGGCTCTGTGAATGATAGCATTTATTCTCAATCGTCAGATTGCCGTTCGTAAAATAATGCCGTTCAACTCTGGTATAATAATCATTTTCCCCAGCACACTTCACAACCAGAAAAGCAATATCATTCGGCGTTCCATCATCAGAAAAACTGATCACAATGAATTTATCCGCCGCAACATATTCCGCCGTGTCCGGTCCAAGTGGTCTAAGAACCATTGCGCCAAGTGCCAATCCTGTCTGCAGCTTCTTATTCATGTCTGATAAGCTCTTCTGGAGAACCTTATCCATCTTGTCATTATTTAAGATCTTGGCCTCCATCTCTACCAGTACAGAGTCTGCAAACTCACGGCAGATACCCTCTTCTAATTTCAGCGACTCTACCGTATCGTCACACCAGTCTGCATTTCCAGCCAACATCTTTTTCCATTTATTGATGGCATCGATCATGGTCTGTGACAGCGCCACATCTTTGCCGATTATATTTTTTAAGGTCGTATAACTAAACATGCTCACTATCCTTCCCCATAGTCTTTTTAATCCATCAAACATCTTCCACCTCTTCTATCAGGTCCTTCATATCTCTTTCTATCGTATACTCAAACGCATCCAGACTATCAATATCGGTGCTTCCATCATCCAGGCGCTCATCCTTGTCTGTTACATCTTTGTTCCATACTGCATCTGAAAATGCCGTCTGCAAGGACTTACTATCGTCTGTTGTCCAGAATCTTCCCGCTCCCATAAGCCTTACCGTGCAACGGATCCGGTCAATAATTGCTGCTTTCCTTGCTTTTCTGACCGTGATCCACGGAAACCTTTTTTCTACCGCATTCCGGATAGAATTACCAAGGACGGTTTCTGCGTTGTCATAATAAACAGATTCTACATTGCAATACTCCACGTAATTGCCGCTTTTCGCAATCACTCCATATTTATCTATTACTTCCTGAACAAAATCACAGAACAGCTCATCCAGCCTGTTGCTGTCAATATCTTCCTCTGCATCCTTTGCCATAATTCTCTTAGACATTACTGCAATTACATTCGCATAATCATCTGTGTATCCTCTGGCAACAAAAGAATGACCGGACTGATTTCCTCCGAAGTCAAGTCCGATCTCTATCGATACAATATCTGTTTTTTTGAATTGCTTATATTCTGCGTCACTTGTAAACTCATCCAGCACCTCACATTTGTAAGCATCGGGATTATCTGCAAAACGTTTGTAGATTGCCCCTTCCGCCCGTTTCCAGAGTCCAAGGATTAACCGGTCATAATAAATCGTGCCCTCATATTCCTTACAGAGCTGTTCCACGAACTCTGTTGGAAGAAATGGATTATCAAAAATTGTGTACCTCTGCAGGTAGATATCCAGTTCATCGTTATCCAGGAACTCCTTTAACCAGTGCGTTGGGTGTTCCGGATTGCAAGAACCATCAAAACAAGAATATGGCTTATCAAGTCGTGATTTCAACATCTGGAACACTTCTTTGTTCCACTTGGCAACCTCATCACCATAACAATATTTGATACTGGCTCCCTGGATTTTTGCCACCTGACTGACCTTTTCAGCTCCCAGGCAATACACCTCTTCACCACAAATATGCGCCACATTCCGGTTATTGATCTGTCCGATCAGCTTGTCTGTATAGATTTCACGCATCGGCTGCAGCACGTTTCGCTCAATCGATTCTTTTGATACGCCAAGAATAACATTGAGCCCCGGCTTACCGGTCCTTTCCCGGATACGAAAAGGAACCACAAAAGCCGTATCAACGTAGGACTTTCCAGAACGTACCGCACCAGACTTAATATTCCATCTATGAGTTGCGTTCACAATGTACTCATTCTGTTTCTTGCTTAACTGCATTGTCCCGCACCTCTTTCAGGATCTGATCCAACCGATCAAGCGCTTCATCATTCTCATTTTCACCAGTAATGGCTTCTTTCCTTGCCTTGATCAGCTCTGTATCTGCTTTCTTGTTCTCCAGATCTTCTTCGGCTCTGGCACTTTGTCCGGAATACTGGGCTACAAACTTGGCTGCCTGTGTATCCCCTGCCAATGCCATCTTGATCTGAGCCATAAGCAAAGCCGATTCCAAAGTACACTCAACGCCGAGCGACTCTAAAACCGGCTTCCATTCTTCATTATCTATTTCTGCAGTGAGCAGCAGGTTTAATGTCTTCCGGAAGTCTGCCTTCCTGCGTCTTGCCTGACCACTTGCTTTTCCTGCCTTTTTTGCCAATTCCCGGCGCTCTTCCGGGGTTCTTTTATTGTTTGCATCTCTTATGTTTTCATATCCTGCCACTTCACCACCTTCAATTCTGGTTTATTTTGCGCATTAGAAAAGCACCCCGAAGGGTGCTTTTAACTAACATTTACTATGCTTTTTCTTGTATTCCAAAATCTCTTTTCGCTCTTTCTCCCAATCTATCTTTACCAATCTATCAAGTTCCGAATCCGCAATAGAGCTATCTTTATATATCTTTTTCTCATACGCCCAATGTCTTTGCCTTATTTCTCGCAATTCAGGATCTTTGATCCTGCTGATTTCTTCATTATTCAACGTATCTTTATACTGCTCTTCTTCGTTTAACCATTCTGACATTTTCATCACCCTTTCACCATATTCTATACTTATTATAATATCGTATAGCCTGATAATACGCAACGAAAAAGACGACCTGTCATCAGATCGCCCTTTTACTACACTTACCGTCGGAGAACTTATTGTGAAAATGTCACATCCGAAAAGCTCTTTTCTTTCGCTTCTCGATGTTATCATAATACCACAGATGTTACTGACATTCACTGACATCTTTTTCCGGAAGCCGAAAATTTACCAGTGCCTTCCCGTGAAATCTGTAGATCTGTCGTTCTGAAAACTTCATCTTCTCTGCAATCTCCCACCAATCCATCCCACGAATATACCGGTAAAACAGCACGTCTTTCTCATTTTCGCTCCGCAGCCTTTTGATCTGCCGTACAATCTCCTGATATTCCACCATCCGCATATATCGTTCTTTTATCAGCTCCGATACCATACGGTCAAGCTCTGCTGCATAACCTGACAAATCGCCCTGGCTGCTCCCGTGCGGCATCCCGTCATTATTCATCGACGGGGAAATCTTCATAGATCGTAACTCTGCAATTTCCGCATTGATTCTATGTATTCGCCGGACATGGATCCTGTACTGTCTCAGATACTCTTTCTTTTTCTCGTTTTCCGTCATTTCTTTTTCTTCGGTCTGCAATGGTATCCACCTCCGCTGTAATGTCATACTTCTTTGCCAGATATTCCGCAACGCTTACGCTCTGGTAAGCCGGTCGCTTGAATCTCTCCAACGCCTTTGCATCATGCCGGCTCTCCAACTCTTCATAATGCTGCTGCCTGTCCCGCCGCTGTTCTTTTCTGCTTCGTTTCTCCTGCAAATTATCACCTTCTATCCCTCATCACTCTAATATAGCCGGAATGCAAAACGCCCATAAGCACCATGCCGATCCAGTCCATTTCATTGCTATCAGAATGGTTATAGCTGTTATCATCCAGATACAAATCTTTTTTACCGCATACATTGTGTATTTATCCTCTTCCATTTATCCCTTATACCTTTCCGGAAGCGGCATCCACGCCACAACCTTATACGGTTCTCCTTGTTCATCGAACCAGACACCTGTCTGGGAATAATACAGCGTTGTTGCCTTATCAGCTCCCTCGATCGTGACCAGAAACTCCGCTGCATATGCACTTCTGACATATGATTCTATGAACTCCCGCTGATCTGGAAGTCGATCTGCTGTTGAAATCCAGTTATTGTTCATCTTCTTGCTCCCCTTTCAACGTCCCCAGCACATTCACACCAACTTCCCTCTCCAGCTCTTCATTCATCAGCTGAAAATATTCCTCGTCCTTCTGTGCAAAATGCATCTGGTGTAAAACAAATTCCAAATATTTCAAAACTCCCTTTCTTTTGCAATGATAGTTCCGGTACAAATAATCTACACTGATCAGCAGAAAACAGTTCATTGCCTCTGCTGTGTGTTTATCCAATTCCTTCTGGCGTTCCTTTTGAAACTCCGGACTATCCATGATCTCTTTAATCTGCTTTCGGAGCTTATGTTTCTTTAACTGCTTATCTGCCCAGCTCATTATTTGCCCTTTCTTGTTCTTCGATCATTTTCTTAGTCATATTGCCACCTACTCATAAAATCCTTTCATCTTCCGCTTTGACACTGCATCGCCCTTTTGATACACACTGCATTCTTCCACGGAGCATCCTCTGCTGTGACCTGTTATCTCGATATAGGAACAGCCGGCTCCCTTTGTATTTCCTGTTGCCCGGAACATGCAGGTCCTGCATTTATGCCGGTCCGCATTACTGGCTGTCTTATTTTCCGGCTTTGGTTTCTTGCACTTATCCGGATTCAGCCAGGAATACACGGTACTATATTTTGCATCGATCAACCGCGCGATCTCCGCAGCACCTTTTCCTTCTTTCGCCAGTTCCAATGCTTTCTCCCTTTTATTTTCTGCCGGAATCACAACCGAATCCGGCTCTGTAAGGGGGGGGTGGTACTTCCGTCCTTCTCCGTTGTCCCTGCCGGTGCTACTTCCGCACTGCAGTTTTCTGGTCTGTTCTGCTCTACCATTTCAGCTACTGCCTGTGCAAATTCCGGATTGTGATATGCCGGAACGTTTACCAGAAAATGATTTTCTTCCTGTTCCAGAATGTCTGACAGTAATCTGACATCCATACTCCCATCATCCCTTGTCCATAATACCGTCACTGGTTTGCCTTTTATGTAGTCTGCCAATGCCTCTTTCAATGTCTTTTCTATCAGCATATTTCTTTTTCCTCCCAATACTCTATTACATATTCTGTCTTTCCCCTACTCGTAGGCTTACTTCCCGTATCTGTTACAATTCTTCTAATCCTGACTGAGTATCCCGCCTTTAATAACAGCGTTGCCACCTTGAGCCGATCTTCTTCGTTCCACTGTACGGATCCTTTTCTGATACTGCGAATCACATTTCTACTCATGCGCCATCCTCCATTCATCATGTAGAGTCTGCACCCTGCCGCTGAACCAAATCAGTAAACCACAGATATCTGGTTGATTGTCATATTTCTTCATCATGACTTCCATGTTCTGATTCCATAATGCCATATCATGATTTGATAGATATTTTTTATAAATTCCCCAGCAATCATTGTAAATTGCCTTGATTCGTTCCTCCATACATCCTCCTTGTTACCGCATGTTACCATTTTCTTTATCCTGTTACCGTCTTCGGGAAACCGCTGAACCCATTGAAAATACTGCGTTTCAAGCATTTTTCGGAGCGAAGTTACCGAGTTACCACACGTTTTCCCATATAGAAGAAAATATTTTTCTCACTTTCACATATTTTTTTCTTCTCTATAAGGGTGAATTTTGCCCGGTAACTTGGGTAACGGGTAACTTTTACTTAAATGGCAGCTCTTCCTGCTCATATTTATCCATTGTTTCCACCGGTTCAAACCCATCCTTATCGATGTTATCGTTCAGCCGCAGGAATACACACCTGATTGGATTACCATCTACCTTTTTTACTTTCGTCATGCGTCCGCCCTGCGTCTCAATCAGACCTTTACGATCCGCCCAGGACAAAAAAGCTTTGTCAGAGAATCCTCCACTCTTGCATAACTCCTTGAACGCCTGGTTGTAAATTATAGCAACTCCCTTTTCAAGCGTTCCCCATTTTTCCACTTTCGTGTCCATATCAAAGCGCTGATTATTCATGGCGATTTTGTCCTGCAAATAACGATAGCAGCGCTCATTGTCGCTCAGGTCATTCCTGTTGATCAGAACAGTTTTCGCCTGTTCGATCGTAATATATTCTCCATCCCGGAACAGATAATCTGTCGCGACTTTATCTGCAACCAATAAAATCGACAGTGACAGGCTTTGCTTCCAATGCTACTTCTGTCGTCTTAAAATCTCCGATATATGCCGATTCATCCGGATTCGCCCAGATAGACGTTGCGACCATCAGCGATACTGTTTTACCACCTTCTGTTTCACCCCAGAGATCTACGATAAACGGAAGTCCACCCAAGAGACTAACCAAAACACTTGCAAATGATGCAGCCATCATAATCTTAATCTCCAGGCGCTTTGTCTTCCGAAGCTTCAGCATATGGCTCTGCCAGATCTTCCAGTTGCCACGTTCTGAAACACTCTCATAAGCCTGCCGGAATCGCTGATCGCCATCAAATACAATCTCTGTATCATAGGGAATAAACTGATCCTTAATCCATCCGAGCTTACTGGTGGAATACTGCACTTTAATATGGCTATCATTCATATTTTCAACATCTGACAGAAACCGGACCAGTAACTTCGCGTTTTCTGATGTAACAGAAATTCCACGCCCAGAAAGCGCCACAATCTTACTGGCAGACGTCACCATTGTTTTCGGAACAATGATCTCATCCCATCGTCCATTTCGCTTGTATGCAATCTTGATCTGTTCTTCACCTGTCTCCAGATTCTTCATTCGCTCTACCGGAAGAATGGGGTGATAACAGGCAACCGCATCCACCTGGCTGTCATTCTGTGCATAGACGCCATCCTCACCGGCAATCCATGCTCCGCAGAACATGTTATTGTATGGTCCTTCAAAGTTTGTCCACTTATCCAGCATTGTAATTGGCTTCTTGCGCTCTCTTTGTTTCGCTTCTTTGTCCACCCTTTTATAGGCTTTCAGAAGCTCTTCAAACTTCTTTTTTACGCCAAGCTCTCCAGCACGATCTGTAAGAGAAAGAATCATCCGAGCCTTTGTAATCTCATCTTCCTGATCAAATATTTCCAGAAAGATTTCTTCGCTCAATATGCTTTTACTGTCCAGCCTTGCTAAAGGCTCCATGTGATCACCTTCTCTCTTCTAATAATTCTGCATGATATAATTCAAGCTGCAGTGCATTATAACAATCACACCATGCGTCTGACAGCGGCTCTGCTCTGTTTAAAAATTCCCGGTATACAGAAATCAGATCGTTGTTTAATCTGCACTTGTCCCGCATCTTTGCTTCCTGTTTTTCTCTCATCAGCTTTTCTTTTTTTGCCCGATATATCGCCAGAGAAGATCGGAAGGACGGATTCTTTTCGTATTCTCCGCCAAGCATCAGGAAAGCATCTTTGAAAGAAATCCCATAAAACCTTTCTGTAAAAGTAAAGATATCTCCATTCGCTCCACAGCCAAAACAGTGAAAATCTTTATCATAAACTTTCATGGATGCTTCATGATCGCCTTTATGAAATGGACACTTGATAAATCCCGCTCTGTTCGGTCCAGGAAGTCCGCATTTGACCAGAATATCCTTCATGGAGTAAGTCTGCTTAATTTCTTCGCGCGTCATCTTACATCACCGCATTCGGACAAAATACGCATAATCTCCGTGCCTGTATCTTTCTTCTCACAAAATTCAAACCGTACATTATATCGGTCTCGAATGGTACACATGGATTTATATAGTTGTTTTCCATCAACTGTTTTAGCTGACACCACATACTTTTCACGTTTCCCGTTTACCATTCTCCACCGGACTTCATGCTTCCTCGGATTCTGCCAGAACCACACATCTTCCAGATTTTTCACATCTGGTCCATGTTCCACCAGGATCACAAGCTGTATGCCTGCATCAATCGCTTTAAGCAGCTCTTTCTTAAACCGCTCATGTTGCTGGCAGACATTTCCGCATAACTCCTGCAGATTCTGTTTCCGATCAATAATGAGCCGGGGATTATCCAGACTCATATAATCCCCGACCAGAAGCTTGCTCGAAAAATGTTTCACTCCATTCTCGTCAAATGTCTTGATGATCTTCCGAATTGCCCTCTGCTTTTCTCTTGTATCAATTTGTATATCCACTTGCATCAACTCCTAATTAAATGGCAATTCTTCGTCAATTCCATCCGGAATATTCATAAATCCATCTCCTGCCGGTGTGGATCCAGATGGATATCCATTGATGTGATTCTTATATGCCTGTGTTTCTGTCTCCATCGGAACTGCAGCCTCTTCTACTTTGTCCTGCGATACAAACCATCTCAGAACACGCTTTTCAAGCTCTCTTCCCTCGTAGTAATCCATCTGTATTCCAAATACTCCACCAACCAGCTTATTCTTAAACTGCTTGCCAAAGTTATCTCCCCACTGTGTTGTAAATCCCTGATTGGAATGTTCTACGCAGGTCAGGAATGTCTTAAAGGATCTACTGCAGTTTCCTTCGTTATCCTCTGTCAAAATATACTGCGTTGCCTGATTCGGCCATTTCTTTTCTGGACGGATATCATTTTTTAATGCTTCCGCAAAATATCCAGCCTGCTTATCTCCCGGTGCAAAATCAAAAAACACAACGATCATTGGTTTATTTGTCCTTGACATCCGTTCTTCCACCTGTTTGATTACCAGTTTGTGTCCTCCAAGTTCTACAGGAGTAAATTCTCCCTGAACCTGTGTTTCTTCGTAATTGTTTGGTTTTTTCATCTTAATAGTCCTCCAATGCTTTCATTACTTCTACAATATCGTTGTCAATCTCCATCTGATCAAATGCACCCATCGGTGATTTCGCTGTGCTGTTGTTTGCCTGGGTTTCAAATTTGTAGGCTCCGTCTACACACTTACTCAAAAGCACCGTGGTAAATTTGCTTTCCAGGCAAATCTTGTCCAACTTCTTTCCGGAAGTCTTGATTCTGGTAAACATATAGCCGGCTTCATCATGATCCGTCTGTGTATGAGCTGTGAAAATGATCGTCAGGTCTTCCCTGTATGTATAGGCCTCACACACCAGATCCCAGACACAGGCTGCAAGATCTACCCATTTGTCATATCCTTTTTCCTTACTCCGACGCATTTCATCTGCTACCATCAAGCCATTGATTGTATCCACTACGATTACTTTCACACTAGGGCAGGCTTCAGCAATGCGCTTGATGTACTGACGAACCACATTTGCATCATCACACGCCAGATAGTTCTTATTTTCTTTGTTGTACTGTTTTCTCCATCCTTTCCATGAAAGGCCTTTCTTGTCAGCATCGATGTAATATGTTGACTTTGGATCTAAATTTCTCATGGATGTTGTTTTCCCTGATCCGGATTCTCCGGCAATACAAATAACCTTTGACATATTTGTTCTCCTTTACAATATTTTTCTCAAGTCACCATTCAAGCAACCATCACACCAATTCTCTCCGCAAATATCCGTCAGATGATCTCCTTCGTAGAGTGGCTCTCCGCAGATATCGCAGTACGCTACTGGCTTCGGTTCTTCCGGCAACGCTGTCTTCCATTCGTCATATCCGCTAATTTCTTCCATCATCAGTACCTTCTTCCATTCCCAGTACGCATTTGAGAAATTTCTCGTCTTCGTAGCAGGCATTGCCACTACGAATGTAACTTTTTATGATTGCAAGTTTCGCCCTGCATTCAATAAGCAAAATATATCCTTCTACCGGAATATTTACTGTAGTTACCATTACTTTCTACCTCCAATCATTCTTTGTCATAAACCACTCGCTCTGCAGCCTTCACTATCAGAAGGCTTGCAATCTGTTTGAGTGATAATGTTGATTCATTGTAAATTTCTACCAGCGTGTTATAAGCTTCCGGCGTTACCTTAATAACCATCTGCGCCCCTGTCTGCTGCTTTTTCCTCGCAGGAATGTGTATTGCTTCATCGTTCACTTGACTTTCTCCTCCGATTTTCCTATAATTTAGTTGAGTTTTTTGTTATGTGCGCCACTGGAAGTTGCCGCTTCCGGGCGCATTTTTATTGTCTTTACGCCTATCCTATCCAAATGATTTGCCAGATCCGACAAGTATGCGATCGCATTATTCTTGTAATACTCGGATGTACCGTCAACCCTTTCCAGCGACTGCAGTTTGTTGATCATCTTATCAAGCTCTGACGTTCTCGTGCTCTTACGCTGCTTCTCTTCTGGCATGCTCTCTCGCCTCCCTTATCTTTCTTTTCCTGTTCCGATATTCCAACATCCGGAAGTATTCATGCGCATATGCTCCAACTGCAAACACAGCAAGTCCGAGCACTTCATATAGGTAAAACAACTCCTGTTGTTCTACCGAGCACCCACCAACCATGCACATAAATCCAAATACAATCGCTGTTTTGCTTAATATCTTTGCAATCTTATAAAACATCTCTTATCCCTCCTTTGCTTGTCCAACTGGTACCGCTTACGCGGTTTTCTCCTGCTGGTACCCAAAATGCTCTACAAACTTTCTGGTCATTTCCATGACTGCCTTTTGCTTTTCCTCCGGCATCATGGTTGCCATGTCAATTTCTTTTCCATCAATTTCTGCAATAAAAATATGTTGCAAATCCACCACCTCTCTTTAAACTATGCTACGCTGGTTGTACTTGTTGATTTGTCCTGCTGTTGTCTGGTATAATTTTTAAAATGCTGAAAGGAATTTGTTTATGTATTCAATTAAATCGTTGCTCACCAAAGATAACATCACTTTAGCCTTATCCATTTTTGGTTCCATAGGAACCTTACTTTCTTGGCTATTCAGTATCACTAAAAACCGAAAAAATATTGATATCAAAATTGCAGGACGTAGATTTTCAAATAATACTAACTTTCTATTGGTTTATATGTTGTTTGAAAATAAATCCAGTCTCCCTATTTCAATAACGGATATTTCGGTACAACTAGACTCCACTTGGTATCCTTGCGAAAAAGTCCCAATCGTTGCTCTAACCGAAACGTCAAGACACAACGGCGAAATCACTTCTCAGCATGAGCACTACACCTTACCGTTTCCTATTTTCATAACTGGTCTTGGTGGCACTTCTGGATATGTCTATTTTGAATTTCCAGAATCTTTGCTTCCACTCGATGCCACTCATTTGAATTTTCTAGTTTCAACCAATCGCGGTAAGGCAATTGAAAAGAAATTGTCGCTTGGCCGTCAGCTTGATTAACATATTTTCGTTCTGTAACCGTGATTCCATCGACCATCTCACCCCTCCTTACTTTTCCAGAAAATAATCCACGGTTACGCCGAAGTAATCTGCTACTTTTTTTAAATTTTCAATTGACGGACTAGAATTCTTCCATTTTCGGATCGTTGAATTTGAAAAACCTAAGTCTTTTTCAAGCCCACTGACTGTAATTCCTTTTGAATTACAAATTTCCTGTATCTTCTCATACAGCACTTTTGAACACCTCCTACTTTTCTATTAAATAAAGAGAAAATCTTCTACTTTTTCATTGACTTACGATAGAAAATATTCTATAATCAAGATAATCACAAATCAATTACATATAATTTTCTACTTCCCTTGTATTTCGTAGAAGATTTTCTACTTTATATTTGGATTATATAGCTTATTTTCTACGTTGTCAAGCGTAAAAGTAGAATTTTTTCTATTTTTTAGGAGGAAATATGTCTACTTACGAAACTATAAAGAATTTGTGCAAGCAACATTCTATTGCTGTCACAGCGTTGGAAAAAGAATTAGGTTTTGGTCGCGGATCCATAGGGAAATTACGCAACGGTCAGACTTCAGCTGAACGATTGCAAAAAATCGCTGATTACTTTAATGTATCGGTTAACTACCTGATGACCGGCGAAGAAAAGGAAGTTGATCCGTATGCACTCACCTCGAAAGACGAAAGAGATATTGCAAAAGACATGGAAAACATCCGGAACAAATTATTAAACGGTTCAGACGGTCCTCTCTCTTATGACGGAGAACCAATCCCGGAAGAAGATGCCGAACTGCTCCTTGGACAGATCGAACTGATGATGCGCCGATTGAAACCTATTAACAAAGAAAAATACAATCCGAACAAAAACAAAAAGTAGGTGGTAGATTTTGAAAGCACATGATGTTAAGCGCTTAGTTGCTCGCTACGTCCAAAAATTTGAAACCAGAGATCCTTTTGAACTGGCAGAGCATCTAAATGTGGAAGTCCAGACCGGACCTATGGGAATCCGATCGGGATGCTACATGTTCCTGAAGAACCACAAATGTGTATTTTTAAATGAAGATCTGGACGAACATGAACGAATACTTGTCATGGCTCACGAACTAGCGCATTCAATTATGCACCGGAAAGAGAATTGTTATTTTATCCGGAACAAAACTCTTCTGCTAACTTCTAAAATGGAAATTGAAGCAAACACATTCGCAGCAGAGCTTCTGATTCCCGATGATTTGATATACGAAAATCCAGGATTAAGTAAAGCACAGATTGCTCGAATTGCCGGGTATGATGAAAAAATAATGGAATTTAAACAAATACACAGCCAATTGTAGTATTATATAAAAAAACACCTTTTATCGAACTGGTGTTTTGGGGGAACAAATGATGCTTGAAAAACAAAAAGACTATTTTGCGACAAGATACTCTTTAATTCCGGATTCGCAACTAGATTTTGAGTCAATCAAAGGTATTTCAAAAGAAACCAAATTTATGAATTGGTTAACATCTTTTGAAGCCGAAAAGAAAAAAGAACTATATTATCGAGGAACAAATTACACTCTATATTGTAAGCAGTTATCCGATGACTGTTTTCTCATGAGCTTTGCAAAAGAGTTGCAAGAAACCATAGGAGAAAAAACAGACGAAGGCATTCATGATACATTGATAAATAATTATAAAAAGTGTACTATTTTAATTCAAACACAAAATCAATGGATGTTAATAGAAAAGAGTTCTGATATTTCTAATGGGATTGAATCACAAAAAAATCTTATTGCAAATGTCATTTCCAAATTATTAGAAAGTAAAAATCTTTGTTTTGAATTAGGCATAATGACTGAAAAAAATAATTTTTGGACATACGTTTCAACTAACAAAGATTGTTTAACAGATATAGATATTACTCTTTCTTCTCCTAATTTCTTAGGTGGAATAAAATCTGTATCAGAATTTCTACATAAAACTAAAGATATTTACAACAACACAAGTGTTGATATACACTTGAAAAATAAAGAAGGACATCTTATTATTGATCCAGAGAATGATTTCTTGCAAGATGTTGTCCGCTACACTTCTTCTGGTTGTGGAAAATGGAAAATTAAGACAACAACCGATAAAACTGGATGTTCCAGCTCAGATAATCCATATATCATACAGTTGCCAGAAAATGTTGCTCAACTTAAAGATTCTGATCAAAAACATATTTCAAACGCCTTATCGCATATGAAGCGAATCGACCCTGAATGTAAAAAGGAATGATTATATGAACAAAAAGAATTTGGTTTTAATTTTGGTATGTGCAGCTATTTCCGTAATTTTAACTGTCACACTTGCACCGTTTGATGCTGACGTAATCAGTTACAGTACCGTACTCAATATAGAAATAGCTCTTTTTTCTGTTTCTCTGACTATTGTCGCATTACTGATTACAATCTTAGACAAATATAAAGAAAGAGTAACCGATCAATCAACTTGGGCGAAAAATAGTACTCTCATTTTAAAAGAGCTTTGTGAAAATACCATAGCTTTATTGGTGTTAATAGCTTTACTTTTTGGGGCTACAATTTTTAAGCCTTTATTGATGTTGATACCAAAATTCGATATTATGACCATTATTCTGCTGTTTTCAATAATTTTATCAATATGTGCATGCTTCGATACTACTATAAGTGTTTATCTTTTGATTCTTAATTTAAAAAATGTATTGACTACATCAACCACCTCAATAAAAAATATCTCCCAAAGGGAACTTTATTTAGTGGAAGCATACAGATTATTAAATGAAAAACACAGAACAAACATTGATGATATGATTAAGGCATTAAACCTAGAACAACAAGTCAATGAAAATAACAAATGAAAAAACTTTGAAAGCATTCTTCCTGATCCGGATGAACTCTACGCTTTAAATGCATATAAATCTGGAGATTCTGAGTATCAGCCGTCTTGCTCACAGGAGGAACTCATGAAAGACCTTGAATTATACTTTTCAGAAAGGACGTGATCACATGCCATTACCAAAACCAAACACTTACACAGTGGAAGATATCTATCTTCTCCCAGAGGGACAGCGTGCCGAGCTGATCGATGGTCAGATCTACAATATGGCTCCACCAAGTCCATTGCATCAGAAACTTGTAATGGAATTATCTGCAACCATCAGAAACTACATTAAATCAAATAGTGGTTCCTGTGAGGTTTATCCTGCTCCATTTGCTGTTTTTCTTAATCAGGATAATTCTAATTATGTTGAGCCGGATATCTCCATAATATGTGATTCAAGCAAAATGAACGACAGAGGATGCAACGGCGCTCCTGATTTCATCATTGAAATTGTATCGCCAAGCAGCCAGCGCATGGATTACCTTACAAAATTATTTAAGTACCGCACAGCCGGTGTCCGCGAATACTGGATTGTCAATCCAATGACACGGATCGTCCAAGTCTACTGTTTTGGTGAGCCAGAAGATTCTACGCAATATTCTTTTGATGAAGAAATCAGCGTGGGAATCTACAATGATTTAAAGATCTGTATTGCCGATCTGCTGAAATAAATAAAAAAACCGCTCCTGCGCCAACAGGAACGGTCGAGCGATGAAACATACACCAATATGTTTCTCTATTAAGTACTCCGAAGAGATACCCAATTTCCAAATAATATTGTATCATCTCCGGAGCAGCCATGCAAGAGAACAAAAGTTCTCAGGCTGTTATTTTTGTACCCTTTTTTACATAAAATACAAAGGAGTTGATACAATGAGCCTAAAATATGCATACGGATATATCCGTGTATCCACGCACGATCAGGAAGAAATCTCTCCGGATTCCCAGGAGCATCTCCTCCGGGATTATGCAGCCAAAAATAATATTGTAATCCTGAAGATCTTCACGGATCTCGGTATCTCCGGAAGAAAAGCCGATAAACGTCCCGGATTTCAAGAAATGATTGGTCTGGCCAAAGGTCCCGATCATCCGGTTGACTGCATCCTGGTATGGAAATTCAGTCGGTTCGCTCGGAACCAGGAAGAGTCCATTGTGTATAAATCCCTCTTGAAGAAACAACATAATGTAGATGTGATCAGTATCTCCGAGCCACTGGCAGACGGTCCGTTCGGCTCTCTAATCGAACGTATCATAGAGTGGATGGATGAATACTACTCCATTCGCTTATCCGGCGAGGTATTCCGTGGCATGAAAGAAAACGCTACCCGCGGTGCATACCAGGCAAGACCGCCGCTTGGCTATAAAGTTATAGAACGTGGCAAGCCTCCGGTTATCGTTCCGGAAGAAGCTGCGATTGTCCGTATGATCTTTGATAAATATGTAAATGGGAAAATGAGTTTCTTTGATATTGCCCGACATCTGAACTCTCTCAGACTGAAAACATCCCACGGGAAAGCTTTTGAACGGCGCAGTATCGAATATATTATTCAAAATCCATCCTACTGCGGTATGATCCGATGGAACCGGATGGAAAACGCCACCAACCGGATCAAAGACCAGGACGAGTGGATCATTGCTGACGGAATGCAGGAGGCGATTATAAGTAAAGAACTCTTCGATGCCGCCCAGGAACGCCTGAAAAAGATCTATAAACCGGTTGGAAAGCGCCCCTCTTCTACATATAAGCACTGGTTGTCCGGACTTCTGAAATGCCCGGTATGCGGGCGCACACTGACCGCTACGACCATGAAGCGTGCCAATGGGGAAAAGTATGCGTACTTCTCCTGCTACGGATACAGCAAAGGAAAATGTGATAAACCACACGGTGTAAGCTCTCTGGTGATCGAAAAGGAAGTCCTGAAAGCATTAGAAGAAGCTCTTGGTTCCAATTCGATTGTTTATGAAATGCGCGAAATTCGCCCACAGGAGCTTTCTAATGAGCGTACCCTTATAAGTGAACGCCTTGCCAGTTTGAAAGGCAAAGAGGACAGGATACGTGCGTCATACAGAGAGGGTATTGATACACTGGAAGAATATAAAGAAAATAAAGCTCTGATTGCCAAAGAAAGAGACTCTCTGGAACGGCAGCTTGCAGAGCTGGAAGAAAATACGCCGGATAAGATTCCGGATGATCCTACTCCTAAAATGCTGGATAAGGTAAGTTCTGTCCACGACATTCTGGTTTCTGATTCTTACTCTCTTGTCCAGAAAAACGAAGCTTTAAAGCAGATCATAGATAAGATTGTTTACGATCGGGAATCCGATACTCTGAAAATTCATTTCTTTTTATACCACTCATAATACCGGAAACCCGCGTATTTACGGGCTTTCCGGCTACTTTATAGGTTGTGGCAATTTGGTCATCCAGTTCGGACACTGAACCTGTCTTCCGTCACAGTATTGTGTCAGAATCGGCTGCCTTACATTCGGTCTGGAAAGATAATCTGCAAACAGTTCGTCCACCACTGTAGAAATGGAGTCAAAAACATTTCGTTCCGGAATCCATTTGTGATCAAAAGCCGTAGAAGATGTAATTGTGAAATCATAGCCCTGATTGCGATACCATTCGGTATAAACCCGGTTCAGCGTAAAAGACATGATTGCCAGTACATTTGCCCGGATCGTATTTTCCGGCCATGTTGCATAGATTTCACTGGAAGCAACATTTTTGATATAATCTTTATATTTTACATAATAATTCTGTGCGGTAGAATCGCGTGGTGAGCCATTATGAACAACAATGTATTCCGGCACGACAACTCTGCTTAGCACAATCTCACCGGTTTCGTTTACCGGCTTGATCTCGTTTTCCGGGATTTTCGGCGGATACACACCGTACAGAGTATGTGCAGGAATCACAAAGATTTCCGGGGTCTGGTCTTCCGTGACAAGTGGACGCAGACGAATCTTCTGAATTGCCGTCACACCGGCCAGTATTTCCGTTCCTGCGATGTTGACCGGCTCGAATCCCGGAGCGTTTACTTCCAGGGTATATTCCGCATATGGCTGTTCTTCATTTGTTGCATCCAGGCTATACTCCACAGGCGGTGCGTCAAGCTCAATGGTTTCACTTTGTCCGGAGCTATCAGTTGTCAGTTCTTCCAGTGTGTTTTCAGGAATACCTGTATAGGAAATACGGATTGACGCATCTGGAACAGGAAAAGAATCAATAGACGAAGTAATCTGTACCTGCAAATTTCCCCGATCAGAAGTCTGCATGGCTTTCAAAAATCTCATATCTGATATCCTCAAGGCTTTTTATACTGTCAGAAACATTATATGTAAAAAATGTCCGTGTTGTGCAAAAATGAAGGGTATGTTATGATGAAACATACAGATGAGTATTTGGAGGAATTAAATAGATTATGCGAAAAAAGATGCATCAAACAGGGAAATTTTTTTCGTTCATTCTTTTGGGACTTGGCTGTCTCTGTCTTATATCCGGAGGAATCCTGATCGGCAGACAAATGTCAGCCACTCCGAAAGCAGAGAGTTCCGCGCCGGAAGAAGTTCCTTATGAACAGGAAAAAATTACGGATGCAGAGGTTACCGGAGAATTCTACTATGAACAGCTTTCTGATGAAGAGCAAACGGTTTACCGGGAAATTCTTCAGGGTATCCAGGAAAATAAAAAAGAAATTTATCTGCATTGCAGCAACGCGAATACTGCAAATGAAGTATTTCAGAATGTGTTAAATGACAGACCGGAAATTTTCTGGTGTGATGGAAATGCGACTTCCACAGAATATTCTCAGTCTGAAGGGCAGAGCCGATATGTAGTAATAGAGCCCAATTATCTTTATGAGGGAGAAGAAAAAGAACAACGGAATCAGGAGATTGAATCGGCAAGAACCTCCTGTCTTTCTGGCATTTCAGACCTTTCAGATGAATACGAAAAGATAAAATACATTTACACCTATCTCATAGATAACGTAGATTATGATCTTGATGCACCGGATAACCAGAATATTTACAGTGCTCTTGTCGGAAAAAGATCGGTTTGTGCCGGCTATGCAAAAAGCTGCCAGTATCTGCTGCAACAACTGGGTATTTACTGTATCTATGTAACCGGACAGACTACAGATCCAAATGGAGGCGTCGCAGACCATGCATGGAATATTGTTCAGTGCAATGGTCAGTATTATTATGTAGATACAACCTGGGGAGATCCGATTTTTCTCGGCGAAGATAATGGCTATCAGATACCGAACCTGATTGCTTACGATTATCTCTGCTGCAGTGAAAAAGAGCTAGAAAAAACACATATGATCAGCACGGACTATGTATATCCGTCATGTCAGTCTGAAAATCTGAACTATTATCAGCTGAACGGCATGTATTATGATACCTATGAGCCTGGTATGTTGCGAGAAGTGATCGACAGATCAATTGAGAGCCAGGAGGCTTATACGATATTTAAAATGTCAGATGATGCAGTCTATCAGGAGGTCGTGGATGAGATGCACGAAACCCTCATGGAAGAAGGTGCAGGATACCTGGGTGAGCTATATGGGCTTTGGCAGGTTTCTTATTCATACAGTGAAGAAGCATCCCTTAACAAATTTATTATTTACTGGTTTTATGAATAAAAAGATAGTGGGCAGAACAATTTGCCCACTATCTTTTTATCTACAACGTCGTTTCCAGATTATTTCCCGAAATGTATGCCGCAAGCTTTTCACCAAGCAGTTTATATTTTTCGCCTTCTAACAGTGGATCTTCCCTCAGGATTTCCCCCGATGCTTCTCCTGCTTTTTTCAGAAGCTCCGAATCCTGGAACACATCTCCGATCCGGAAATCCATTAATCCGCTTTGCCGGATTCCAAAAAGATCTCCTGGTCCCCGAAGCTTCAGATCTTCATTCGCAATAAAAAATCCATCATTGGATTTGTTCAGGATCTCAAGTCGTTTTTTTGTCTCTTTCGTCTTCGAACCACTCATAAAAATACAATAGGACTGGTGTCTGCCACGTCCTACGCGCCCGCGGAGCTGATGAAGCTGCGCCAGCCCAAAATGCTCAGCATTCTCCACCATGATCACCGTAGCATTCGGCACATTGATACCAACCTCGATAACTGTTGTCGACACCAGGACCTGGATCTCATTCTTTGCAAATGCTCCCATGATCTCGTCTTTTTCTGCCTGTTTCATCCGCCCATGAAGCGCAGCGATCCGGATCTTGTCACCCATCTCACTTTGCAGAAGCTGCGCATAGTCAAGAACATTCTCTGCATCCATTGCCTCGCTCTCTTCTACCATCGGACAAATCACATAGCACTGTCTTCCTTCGGCGACCTGCTTCTGCATAAAGCGGTAAGCAGTCGGTCGGTAACTGGTATCCACCACACAGTTCTTGATTGGCAGACGGTTTGCCGGAAGTTCATCAATCACCGAAATATCCAGATCTCCATATAAAATGATTGCCAGTGTTCGAGGAATCGGTGTCGCACTCATTACAAGAATATGAGGAATTTGTCCTTTCCCGGCAAGTGCCTCTCTCTGACGGACACCAAATCGGTGCTGTTCATCGGTAACAACAAGTGCCAGATTCTGGTATTCCACCTTCTCCTGGATCAGTGCATGGGTTCCCAGAACAATCTGCACTTCTCCCGCAGCAATCCTCTGATAAGCTTCCCTTTTTTCCTTTGCTGTCATCGACCCGGTCAAGAGCTCGGTTTTCACCGGAATCTGATACTTTTCCAGCATCTCTATGATTGATTCGTAATGCTGCTTGGCCAGAACTTCTGTCGGAGCCATCATTGCGCCCTGATAACCGTTCAGTGCCGCCAGAAGAAGAGCCAGAAGCGCTACTATTGTCTTGCCAGAGCCAACATCCCCCTGGATCAGGCGTGACATCACTAGCTTTCCGCACATCTCCTCCTGGATCTGTTCCCAGACTCTCTTCTGTGCTCCGGTCAGTTCATATGGCAGATTTGCAAGAAAGCGGTCGATTTCCGACCGCCTTTTTATCACAAATCCGTTTTCGGCACGCTCATTTCGCTCCCTCGTCCTGCGAAGAGCAAGCACGAAAACTAAAAATTCTTCAAATACAAGTCTCTCTCTTGCATGGTAGAATTCTGCCTTATCCAGTGGAAAATGTATCCCGCGGATCGCATAGTTATACTCAGCCAGATGATATCGAAGGCGCAGATCTTTCGGTAGATCATCAGAGACGAGATCCAGATATTCCATCGCACCTTTAACCGCTTTTGCTACCGCATTGTTCGTCATACCGGCAGTTAACGGATAAATTGGCTGAAGAGTTCCACACTTTTTATCGTAACTATCCGGTGGTGAAAATAACTCTGGATGCTCCATAATCAGCTGATCCTTTTTTGAAACTATCCGTCCTCTTATGATAACCGGCATTCCCTGCTTCAATGTATTACGCAGAAACGGCATACGAAACCAGATCACCTTCAAAGTACCAGTCAGATCTTTTACGTATGCTGTCGTAATCTGCATACGCTTTCCTCCTCCAACCTGTACTCTTCCGTATACCACGCCTTTTACCGTGCTGATCTTTCCTTCTTCCAGCTCTCCTACGCTCACCGGCTCTTCATATACATCATATCCTCTGGGATAATAACGGAGCAGATCGCCGATGGTAAAAATTCCCATCTTGTGAAACAGTTCCTCGGTTTTTGCCCCGATTCCTTTCAGGTTACGGATTTCTGACTGCTCATTCATAAGCCTATTCTACCGCCAACACATAGTAATAAATCGGCTGTCCGCCCATGTGTGCATCTACGTCCATATCCGGATATAATTCTTCAATCTCTGCTGTCAGCTTTTCTGCCTCTTCTTCGGAAACTTCTTCTCCATAATAGAGACTGATCAGTTCAGAATCATCATTTACCAGCTGTGCCAGCATGTCCTTTGTAGTACCATCGACAGACTTGCCAACTGCAAGGATACCTGCATCACCAATTCCCATGATATCACCTTCATGGATTTCTTTATCATCGATGTGGGTATCACGGACAGCATAAGTCACCTGACCTGTCTTTACACATTTGATCGCTTCCAGCATCGTCTCTTCATTTGTATCCACATCTTCTTCTGCATTGTAATTCAGAACTGCTGTGATTCCCTGCGGAACGGTCTTTGTCGGAATTACGATAATATCCTTATCTTCTGTCAGATCACGCGCCTGATTTGCAGCCATTACGATATTCTTATTATTCGGAAGAATGTAAATATAGTCTGCATTTACATGATCGATCGCTGTCAGCATATCCTCCGTACTCGGGTTCATGGTCTGACCACCCTCGATAATGTAGTCCACGCCAAGTTCTTTGAAGATTTCATTTAATCCTTCTCCGATCGAAACAGCAATAAATCCGACCTTTTTACGTGGCTCTTTGGCTTTTTCTTTCTCTTTCTGGGCTGCTGCAAGCTTTTCTGCATCTTTGATCAGCTTTTCCTGATGCTCTTCACGCATATTATCAATCTTCATACGGGATAACTGTCCATAAGTAAGTGCTTTCTGGATTGCAAGTCCCGGATCGTTCGTATGAACATGTATCTTAACAACATCTTCATCTGCTACACATACGATAGAATCACCAATCGATTCAAGATAAGCCTTAAATTCTATTTCATCCTTTTCCGTAAATTCTTTGTCCAGGAGAATAATAAATTCGGTACAGTATCCAAATTTGATATCCACTGTACCCTCAGTTTCAGCCTTTGTTGCATTAACAGCCTGAGGAGTTGGTGCAAGTGCGCTGTAGTCAATCTCTTTACCGAGGAATGCATCATATGCCCCGCGCAGTACTTCCAGAAGTCCCTGTCCGCCGGAATCTACAACACCTGCCTCCTTTAATACAGGAAGCATATCCGGAGTCTTTGCCAGAACAGTCTCTGCCTCTTCAATCAGCTTCGGGAGAAATTCTTCCAGATCATCTGTCTCCTCTGCAAGTGTCTGAGCCTTTTCAGCCACCCCTTTTGCAACGGTAAGAATCGTACCTTCTTTCGGCTTCATAACAGCCTTATATGCTGTCTCTTTTGCACGTACAGCTGCTCTTGCAAGTGCAGGTACATCAATTTCGCTTTCCGTCTTGATGGATTTTGTGAATCCGCGGAGCAGCTGGGATAGAATAACACCGGAGTTACCTCTTGCACCACGGAGAGAACCGGATGAAATTGCCTTCGCAAGAGAAGCCATATCCATGCCTTCCAGTGCAGTTACTTCTTTCGCTGCCGCCATAATTGTCATAGACATATTGGTTCCTGTATCACCATCCGGTACAGGGAACACGTTCAGTTCATTGATATATTCCTTTTTTGCTTCTATATTCTGTGCGCCTGCAAGAAACATCTTCGCAAGCAGTTCTACATCGATACTCTTTGTTGCCACAACAAGTTCCTCCTTAATTAATCGATCACGCGGACGCCTTCGATATAGATGTTGATCTTATCGACGCTCATACCTGTAAATTCTTCAACTTTATACTTCACGTTGCTGATCAGATTGTCTGTTACTGCTGAAATACTTACTCCGTAAGCTACGACCACATGAAAATTAAGTGTAATCTTATTCTCATCAGAGATTCCGACCTGGATTCCCTTTGTAAGGCTTTCTTTTTTCAAAAGTTTTACCAGACCATCTTTCATGCTGACAGCTGCCATACCGACAATTCCAAAACATTCAACTGCTACAGATCCTGCATATTTTGCGATCACTTCCGGATCGATCGTGACGATTCCTAAATCAGTACTCATACTTCCCTTCATATGCCATCCTCCAATTCTCAAAATTCATATCAATAAATCTATTTTTAAACGTTGAAAATATTATACTCTATTTCCAATGCTTTTACAACCAATGCAGCCCGATAATCAGGCATGCTGACACCTGCCTGATTATACGGCAGCTCACTTAACAGTTCACTGTCGTACATTCGCCAAATACAGATCTAATCAGATTTTTGTGCGAGCACAAATCTGGACAACTCCGTATTTGACTCATCGTATATCAAGTAGGAGGCGGTGACTAACCGCCGTCCTCTCACACCACCGTGCGTACCGTTCGG
>NZ_JAQDKN010000022.1:245-36136 GCF_027662015.1 Coprococcus sp. AM100_B19A | reverse complement strand
TAATCGGTCGAGGGCATAACCAAGAAGGTAGGACAGGGTAAAGAAAATGGATGGAGTAAGGATTTAAATTTGTGTGTGGTTTTGAAGGTACATGAAAAAAGTAAGGGAGCTGTAGACCGTAAGGGTTTGCAGTTTTTTTATTACATATATTACATAGGAAATTATTTACCTTTAAGGAAAAATGTGGTAATATGCTGAAAGAATGAGAGTAATTTAAGAGGCATGAGCAAATGGGTTTTTTAAATCAGCTATTAAAGTACAAAAATATATGTATTCAATGTCATAACAGTCCAGATGCAGATGCACTGGCTGCGGCATATGGGGTGTATACATATTTAAAACTACAGGATACCAATGTGTCAATTATTTACAGTGGAGATTATGAAATCCAAAAAAAAGATCTTTTGTACATGATTGATATCTGTGAGATTCCGGTAGAATACGTAAAAGAGTTACCAAAGACAGATCTTCTACTGCTGGTTGATGGGCAATATGGAAGAGGAAATGTATATCGTTTTGAAGCGGATAATATAGCAATGATTGATCATCATATGCCTTCCATGAAAAAAACAGAAAATGCTTTTATTGACTATTCTTATCAAAGCTGTTCTACAATTGTCTGGGAACTTTTGAAAGAAGAAGGATATGATGTAAAGGCGAATGAAAAGTTAAGTATTGCATTTTTATATGGATTGTATACAGATACTTCTTCCTATGTAGATTTGTACAAGAAGCATGACATTGCGATGCGCGATGAGTTAAGCAAAGATTATCCGGAACTGGAACGGTTAAAAAAATCATCCATGAGTCTGGAGGACCTCATGATTGCAGGAGAAGCTTTGTACCATGCATATTTTGATAAAGAGAAGCAATATCTTTTGATCAGTGCAATGCATTGTGAGCAATCAGTGCTTGGAATCATTGGTGATATGGCAATAAAGGTTGATGTTGCCAAAGTTAGCATTGCATATACGGATATTGACAGTGGATATCAGGTTTCAATAAGAAGCGCGGATCGGGAGTATCTTGCAAATGAAGTGGCAGAAAAGCTCTGCGATGGAATCGGAAGCGGTGGTGGCCATATAGATAAAGCCGGCGGTGTGATTTCAAGAGATTGTATCTGCGAAAGTTATGCAGGATGGGAAATTGCAGACATTATCAAAGAGAGAATGGAAAAAATCATGAAATAAAAAAGAAACAGTGGTTTACAAAAAAGGAAGTAAACCGCTGTTTCTTTCTATAATGATGTTAGAATTCCCTGTTCTGATAGAATTTTATGGATAGAATCCAGGAAATTATATACAGTAATAAACCTATGAAAAAAAGAATCAAAATATAGTCACTTCGGAAAGGGAAATGTGCAAGTCCGAGAGGCAAATTTTTTATGACAGATTGCAACGAACCAAGCAATGCGAAAAATAAAATAAATCCAATATAATAAGCAAACCGACCTTTCTCAGCACCTAGTTTGAAGGTAAACGGAAACATAAAGGCAGGTGGCAGTAATCCGGTTATAAAGATAATTGTAAAAATAGTAAGAAGACCGGAAATATGAAAGTTGTGTCTTATAATCATGTTGATTGTTTGCACTACTTCAACAATGATGGCAGAAAGTGTAAGGGTACATACTGTTAAAATATATTTGGAGGATACAATTTCTTTCCGGCTACAGGGAAAGGTACAGGCATAGAGACTCCAATTTGATTTTTCATCGTAAGAAAGCAGGTTTACCGGGATAATACTGGAAATTGTAATAGGATATAATGCAAAAAACAGATTGTTATTCCATGCTCCGGCAAAGGAAAATACAATAATCAGAATAAAAAATAAACGACAATATTTTATCATCAGATAAAGATCTTTACGAAGTAATCCTTTCATATTCAGTGAACCCCCTTTATCATAAAAATAAACAAATCTTCTATACTGATCGGATGTACCTTAAATCCTTTCGGAATCTGATCTCGAAGAACTACTGCTTCTACATTGTAAGAAGAGTATTTGACTCCGATGACCGCAGATTGATCGAGTTCCTGAAGCTGTTCCTTTGTACATTGAATGATACCGTATTTTTCCAGAAGCCGGTCTTTTTCTTCGAAAAGAACAAGGTTACCTTTATGAAGAAAGGCAACATAATCACAAATTTTCTCCAGATCACTTACAATATGGGAAGAAATTAAAATTGCATGAGATTCATCTCTGGTAAAATCATTGAAAATATCAAGGATTTCATCGCGCATTACAGGATCAAGACCGCTTGTTGCTTCATCAAGGATCAGAAGTTTAGGATGATGAGAGAGAGCAACTGCAATTCCAAGTTTCATCTTCATTCCTTTTGAAAACTTACCAAATTCTTTTTTATTTGGAAGGTTAAATTTTTGGAGATATTGGTCGTATAGAGAAGGATCCCAGTTGTGGAAAATATCCTTCATAATGCGTCCAATCTGTAAAGGAGTCAGGCATTCCTGAAAACCAACTTCATCTAATACAACGCCAATTTCTTCTTTCAAGATAGTAGTAGCAGAAGTGCAGTCTCTTCCCAAAATTCGAATCGAACCGCTGTCTTTTTTTATGATATCCAGAATTAGTTTAATGGTGGTAGTTTTTCCGGCACCATTTTCACCGATGAGTCCTAAGATACATCCACTGGGAAGAGTGAGATTTAGATGATTCAGGGAAAATCCAGGATAGTTCTTATTCAAATCGTTTATTTCTAAAGCATTTGTTTCAAATGTGGTCATAAGCTATTCCTCCATCATGAAATGAAGCATCTCAGTAAGTTCCTGTTCGCTTAGATTACAGGAAGCTGCAAGATGTACTATTTTTTCCATGTAGTCTTCAATTTTTTTCAGATTTGTTTCACGCAAAAGATCCGTATTAAGTGGAGCAACGAAACAGCCCTTTGCTGCAATCGTGTAAATAAAACCTTCTTTTTCCAGTTCATCGTAAGCCCGCTTGGTTGTTACGACACTGATTCGTAGATCTTTGGCAAGGCTTCGAATGGAAGGAAGAGCTTCGTCAGATGGCAATGTTCCACTTATAATTTGCGATTTGAGTTGTGTAAAAATCTGTTCATAGATGGGTGCACCACTTTTGTTATCTATGAATATATTCACGTTTTCACCTCGCTTAAAATGTTATAACTGTATATATACAGTATATACAGTTAGCGAAGGTGTGTCAAGAGAAACAATCCTGCTTGTATAGAAATTTGATTCATGGTATGATAATTTTTATAGATTAAACGGAATTACCAGTCGAATAATATCTGGAGAAATCAATGTATGAAGAGTAGGAGAATAAATATAATGATTTCTCTGATTAAAGTTATGGTAGTGGGAGGAAGGAAAAATGCAGACTTTTGCGAATACAGGAATAAAAACGGAAGTTATAGACGAAATTATTTCATTTGCAAAAAAACATGATATACATTGTGTAGCAGTCATGGAAGATGATGAAAGAAATATTGGAGATACATGGATTTGCAGAAGGAGCAACAGATTCTCCGAAAATGATTCTCAAAACAGTATATAAAGCAGGTATGATAAAGGATGAAGAACTATGGTTATCTGCATTACAAGAAAGAAATAATGTAATACATTCTTATAACCGAAAGATTGCAATGGGGATTATTACGCAGGCAAAACAGAAGTTTTATAAAATGTTCTGTGAATTAAAAGAAGAAATTGACAGGAATTGGATATAGTAGTCAAGAGCATAAAATGAATACAAATGAAATCAAGATCCGTCCGGCAACCGAAGCGGACGCAGCAGAAATTTTAAGTATCTATGCACCATATATAACGGACACAGCAATTACATTTGAATATGATGTTCCGACACTGGAAGAGTTTACCGGACGGATTCGTCACACACTGAAAAAATATCCGTATCTGGTGGCAGTAAGAGACAGCGAGATTATCGGTTATGCATATGCAGGAGCTTTTTATGGACGGGCTGCATATGACTGGTCGGCAGAAACTACGATTTATGTAAAGAAGGGTTGCAGGCACGGTGGTGTTGGAAAACTGCTTTATCAGGCACTTGAAACTGCACTGAAAGCACAGAATATCATCAATCTATATGCATGCATTGGATATCCGGAAGAAGACGATGAATATCTGACAAAGAACAGCAAGCAGTTTCATGAACATCTGGGATACCGTTTGATCGGAGAATTCCGGAAGTGTGGTTATAAATTTGGGCGTTGGTACCATATGGTCTGGATGGAGAAGATGATAGGAGAACATCCGGAGAAACCGGAGCAGGTAAAGAGATTTTCAGAAATATAGTGATGGAAATTAAAAAACGGGAGAATGCTGTTTGAAAATGCATTCTCCCGTTTCTCAATATTGTTATGAGAGCATCTCTTCGATCTTTGCCTGCATTTCAGCGACGGTATGCTTTCGTGACCGGGCACATTCCTGTGCCTGACAGCCGCAGATCAAACATTTGCGGTAGACGCCGCGGGAGAGTTTTTCTCCGTCTGTTCCAATCACATCCATATCAAAAAGACGTCCGAAGGGATGGGTTTCTTCGATTTTTGTTGTTAGTTCTTTAATTCTATCTGCCGGATAGTCGACTGTAAGAATAATTTCATTTCCAGTCTTCTCATCAAACTCAGTTTGGGTAAGAATCGGAATGTTCTCTTTTTGTAATACAGCAAAAAGTGCTTCCTTTCCGGAAAGGAATGCTTTTTTGATCTGTTCATTCGTCTTTATAGGTCCCGGAATATTCATGCAGAATGAAATCACTGGGCAATGATATCTTTGAATATATTCATTTTGTATATTAACGCGGCGCTCGCGGCAGGCGAGCATGTCGGTTAATACTACTTCCTGTCCTTTCATAGCAGATCCTCCTAATAATGAATAACATTTTCTTGTTGTCTGATCCGTTCGATTACAGGAATTGCTTCCGGACTTTTGAAATAATCCAGTGTGGTTTGCGGTACCAGCTTCGAAAGGGTATCATAGTCACCATTTTGCAGGGCAAGACGTACATTGGAAGCGCTGATCGGTGTATCCTCACAGGTCTTTCTTGGGACAACGATACATTCGATGCCCTGTTCCGGTAATTTTTCAGACATGATCCGGTTATAGATTCCGGTAACCAGGCTAGTAGGCTCTTCCCCTACGTAACGGCGAGTGATACTGAGCACCTTTGCAATCTGCGTAAATACCGTCTGGTCCAGCATGGCGTGGCTTTCAATCACTGCATTCTCATCTTTCTGGAAATAGCTTGGAAAAGTAGCATTGCTGATAATATATGGACCACTGTCGTGATAACAGATGTTTTTCAAGTGTGCTGTTCCTTTCATGACGAGTTGTTTTCTGATCTTGAATGGAACCAGGCTGGCATCTTCACTGACAATGAAGAGATGAAGCAGATCATTTTCAGCAGCCGCTTTTTCTACAAGATACTGGTGTCCGAGGGTAAACGGGTTGGCGTTCATGACGAGAGCAGCAATCTTTCTGGTGGGAGTCTCAGCAGTCAATTCTTCTGGAAGTGCATCTTTTGCAAAAGTACGCAGATAATTCTGAAATCCGGTTTTTCGGTTTTCCATGAAGACAATCTGTCCATCGATCCGGGCAATTTCATAGAATCCAAGATCACCGAAGAACTTGGCAGAATTACATTTGGTGTAAAGAAAAAGGTGTGTATTCCCTCTTGAAAACTGAAATTCAATCAGATGAGAGACGATGGAATTCATCAGTCCTTCTCCCTGATGTTCATGGCTTACGGCAAAACATCGTAAGGTGTTGCCAAAACAGCTTCCTGTTGCGATAATGTGCATCTCATCGTCATACATGCCGCAGGTGTAATCCAGGTTGGCATCTCTGCGGATCCCTTCTGAGATAAGGAGCGCGTCCACTTCATCGTTGGCTCGCTTGTCAGAAGGATAGATTTGAGAAATGTAATAATCTGACATAGATAAATTCCTTTCTGCACAGTAGCTCAAAATATTTGATGAAATTATTTTAACATGTGTATAGAAAATGTAAAGAGGAGCATGGATTCAAGAAAGAAATCAGGCATTATTCTTAAAAAAATACAAATTGGATTTATGTCATATTGATATGATCACAATATGAATTATGTAATTTACTAATAACCAGGATAACCCTATAATATAGTCGGATAAAAAATAATCGTATGATTTATAGTAAAGGAAGGATAGATATGGCAACCATTTTTCCAAGAGAAGAAAAAGCCGAGATGTTATTTGACAAGATTCTTGCAAACCCGGAGGCATGCAGGCGACTGAAAAGAACTTTTTACGATGCCATTGATTCCGGAGATGAGTTTGTGACAGAGAATCTTCCCGCAAAGCAGTTCACCGCTGCATTATTCGATGCATATGAAAATAAAGATCTGACTGCATTTCTCATGGCTGTGTGCCAAAACAGTATGTTCGATCTTTTAAGAAATGCTTTTCTGATACCGTTTAAATTTAATGCGGATGGACAGACAAATCCTATTTTTTTGACAGATGAAGAGGGAAAGCTTCTGGAAAATCTTCCGATTCATGTAAAGGAAAAAGAATATGAAAAATTTCGAAAAGTTTATCAGAAGCGTGATAAAGTAAAAATGTATCTGGCACATGGATATAAGAAAAGGCATTGTTATGATTCAGAAACAATGGAAACACAGGAATATAAGATGGGAGAGCATGACGGAGTACTTCTGATCTATGAACTTCCGGATACCGTAAAAGAAAAAAAGACGGAGGCTGAAGCTTATGCAGCTGTGTGGGATATTATGATGGAACTTCAAAAGGAACTGCCAAATTCTGTGGTATATTACGGACAGGATTTCTTGCAGGAAGAAGGAAAAAGATTTGATGAAATGGGGGTTTTCCTTCC
The DNA here is from genome assembly GCF_027662015.1 of Coprococcus sp. AM100_B19A. Taxonomy (NCBI): domain Bacteria; kingdom Bacillati; phylum Bacillota; class Clostridia; order Lachnospirales; family Lachnospiraceae; genus Coprococcus; species Coprococcus sp. AM100_B19A. The sequence continues at coordinate 29,270 of NZ_JAQDKN010000022.1, read as the reverse complement.
GCTGGAACACTTTTCTGACAGACTGGAAAGGCATATAGAAAAAGCGGATCAAATTGTATATGATAAATAAAAAGATGCATCTGGTTGAAAAAAGATCAGATGCATCTTTTTATTTAAAATTCTTTTTTACGTGCAATAACGGAATGTCTTGTCCGTCAGAATTCTTGCAAAGATAAGTCCAAGAGGCAAGGCAAGAATGATAAGTATTGCAGCTGCAAACCAGGATGCAGAGGTTTGCAGAGACATCACTCCAAGATTATAGATTGCCCGGTAAAGATACAGTCCCGGTACCATGATGACAATAGAAGGTACAGTCAGAGAAATTCTCGGATAACCGATTTTGCTTTTTAATACAGAAGCCAGAATTCCGGCAGTCAGGGCACCGATAAAAGCTGCGGCTGCAGGAGGCAGGGAGGCCAAGTCTACCAGTTCAAGACGGAGTGTATTGGCAATTGCTCCAATGATACCGGCTGTGGCAGAGAGTTCTTTAGGACTGTTGAACATAACAGAAAAGCCGAACACCCCGCAGAAGCTGGCGAGAAGCCGGAATAGTATATGTTGCCAGAGTGTGAGAGAAAGAGGTGGGAAATCACTTGGCTTTAAATGAAGGATAAGTGCCATGATCCAGGCGGTCAAGGTTGCGACAAGAATGATGATCATTGCGTAAGCAAGTCGTTCCAGGCCGGATCGCATATCCAGTTTTGCAAGGTCGATTCCGCTGGTGATAAATGGAAAACCGGGAATGATGAAAAGCATAGAGCATATATATCCGGCTTCATGAGCAAGAGAAATGCCGAACAACAGTTCAGTTGTTTTTAAAAGTGTAGCATAGATAAGGCAGGCAGCAGCAACAGAGACAGTAATGCCTAAGAATAATGTGAAATGATGCTTAGTCAGTTTACATCTTACAAAGTTGCCGATACCGGCACCGAAAAAAGCAAGAAGCATTTCTACCGGTCCGCCACCAAGGAGAAAGGTAAATGCCCCACAGGCAAATGCTGCGGCAAATCCGAGTGCAACTGGAGAGTAAAGGCCATGGATCCGTTCAATCTCATCCAGATAAGAATGAATCTGTTCACCGGAAAGATATTTTTCCTTTGTTGGGAAATCGTTGATGAAGTTTTCCAGTCGGTTCAATTTCGAAGTATTAACACCGGTATTGGTCAGACACAGCGACTGTGAAAAACAGTTTTCACCGTCAAAACAGGTGTATTCAATGGACATCAGACCGATGTCGGCGGTACAGGTGATTCCCAGTTCTCTGGAAAGGGTATTCATGGAGCTTCGAACACGCCATGCTCCGGTTCCACAGGAAAGAAGCATCATGCCACATCTACCGACAACGGAGGCTTTTTCAATTAGTCCGGCCTTTGTGATAGGAATGGTATCTTCTTTATTCAGTGCATAATCATGCCATAGAATGTCCATATGATTTTTTTCTATTATGCCTTGCTGCATAAATTTCACTTCCTTTTGCTATACCAATAATACATGAACAATATATTAAATATGTATTATTGATATTGATTTATCATAATAAAGTATAATCATCGAAATGCAAAAGTCAATAGAAGAGTTGAGAAATCCTGAAAAAGGATACGGATATGCCAATGTGGATTTAAAAACATGACCGAGACAATGTGCATAAAATGAGAAACCATTTTTTGTCTAATGTGTATAAGAAAAAGTATGTAGAAAATACCGGCAGTTTTTAAAGTAATAAATGATAATAAAAAATGCTAATAAGCAAGAAAGCCTGTTTTTCTTGACACTCATTATGTTAGGTGTTACGGTTATTGAGAGTTAAGAAAACTCCGTTTATTTATTAAGAAAATGAATCAATGAGGTGTAAGAACATGCAGGAATTAAAACCGATCAAAGAAGGTAAAGTACGTGAGATTTATGACAATGGCGACAGCCTGATCATGGTTGCAACAGACCGTATCAGCTGCTTTGACGTAATTCTTAACAATGAAGTGACTAAGAAAGGTACTGTTCTGACACAGATGTCAAAATTCTGGTTTGATATGACAGAAGATATTCTTCCGAACCATATGATTTCTGTAGATACAAAAGAGATGCCGGAATTCTTCCAACAGGAGAAATATGAAGGGAAATCCATGATGTGTAAAAAGCTCAACATGCTTCCGATCGAATGTATCGTTCGTGGTTATATCACAGGAAGCGGCTGGAAGAGCTATCAGGAAAATGGCACAGTATGTGGAATTAAACTTCCGGAAGGATTAAAAGAATCTGACAAACTGCCAGAACCGATTTATACACCATCTACAAAAGCTGAGATCGGTGATCATGATGAAAATATCTCTTATGAACAGAGTGTAGATCACCTGGAAAAATATTTTCCGGGAAGAGGAAAAGAATTAGCTGAAAAGCTTCGTGATAACACCATTGCTCTTTACAAAAAATGTGCAGAATATGCACTCAGCAAAGGAATTATCATTGCAGATACCAAATTTGAATTTGGTCTTGATGAAGAAGGCAATATGGTGATCGGTGATGAGATGCTGACACCGGACAGTTCAAGATTCTGGCCGGCGGACGGATATGAACCGGGACACGGACAGCCGTCTTTTGACAAACAGTTTGCACGTGACTGGCTTACAGCTAATCCAGATAACAACTGGACACTTCCACAGGAAATCGTGGACAAAACAATTGAAAAATATCTGCAGGCATATGAGATGCTTACTGGAGAAAAACTTGCATAATTATTGCATTTCATATTATAAGAATAAAAATACAAAAGGATCGGCTTTTAATTGCCGGTCCTTTTATTAACTGCTATTATAGTAATAGGAAAATATCAATGAGAAAGGAAGAAGCTTATGAAACGACCATTTAAGAGGATTTTATACGGCGGAGATTATAACCCGAACCAGTGGGGAAAAGAGGTCTGGAAAGAAGATATGCGCATTTTCAAAGATGCCCGTATCAATAGTGCAACGATTAATGTATTTTCATGGGCAAAGATCCAGCCATCGGAAGATACTTACAATTTTACAGAACTGGATGAAGTGATTGCTATGCTCAGCCAGGAGAATTACGATATCGTGCTTGCTACATCAACAGCAGCGCTGCCGGCATGGATGGTAAAGCGTTATCCGGAGGTCGCAAGGACTGATTATGAGGGAAGACATCACAAATTCGGACAGCGTCATAATGCTTGCCCGAATTCCCTTGTGTTTCAGAAGTTTGCATCCCGTCTGGCCGGAAAGCTTGCCGAGCGTTACGGGAACAATCCACATGTAACCTGCTGGCATATCAGCAATGAGTATGGTGGAGAATGCTACTGCGAAAATTGTGAGAAAGCTTTCCGAGTCTGGCTGCGTGAAAAATATCAGACACTGGATGAACTGAACAAAGCATGGAATACCGAATTCTGGGGACATACGATTTATGACTGGGATGAAGTAGTACTTCCAGATGCTCTTGGTGACGGGATTGAAGATGCGGCAGAACCGCATATGACAGCTTTTGCCGGACTATCGATTGATTATTGTCGCTTTAATTCAGACGGAATGCTGAATAACTTCAAGATGGAAAAAGAAGCAATCCGTAAATTTGACAAAGAGACACCGATCACTACAAATATGATGGGAACCTTTAAAGGACTTGATTATTTCAAATGGGCAAAGGAAATGGATGTGATCTCCTGGGATAATTATCCTTCTTATAATACACCATGGAGTCTGGTCGCAATGAAGCATGATTTGATGCGTGGACTCAAAGATCAGCCGTTTATGCTGATGGAACAGACACCGAGCCAACAGAACTGGCAGCCATATAACTCACTTAAACGTCCGGGTCAGATGCGCGCGCAGAGCTATCAGACCATGGCGCACGGTGCGGATACAATCCAGTTCTTTCAGTTGCGCCGAAGTGTAGGCGGATGTGAGAAGTTCCACGGAGCAGTCATTGCTCATGCCGGAACGGAAAATACAAGAGTGTTCCGCGAAGTGAAACAGTTAGGTGAAGAATTGGAAAAACTGAGTAATGTGATTCCGGGAACTGTTAATGAAGCAGAGGTCGGTGTAATCTTTGACTGGGATAACTATTGGGCATTGGAATACACAAGTGGACCATCCATTAGTCTCAAATATGTGGATCAGATCCATCGGTATTACCGCTATTTCTATGATCATAATATGGGGGTTACAATGATTCCGGTAGATGCAGATTTTTCTAAATATAAGATGATCGTAGCACCGGTTCTTTATATGGTAAAACCGGGGATGAAGGAAGCACTGGAGAAATATGTAAAAAATGGCGGTATTCTGGTGACGACTTATATGAGTGGTATCGTTGGTGAGTCGGACAATGTATATCTGGGCGGATATCCGGGACCATTAAAAGAGATGGCCGGTATCTGGGTAGAAGAAATTGATGCTCTTGCGCCGGAACAGTATAATATAGTAACTTTTAAGGACGGAAGCCAGAGTAAATGTAAGATCGTCTGTGATCTGATGCATCTGGAAGGTGCGGAGGCACTGGGCGAATATGCCGAAGATTTCTATGCAGGCATGCCGGCAGTGACCAGACATGATTATGGAAAAGGAAAATTATATTATATTGGAAGCTGTATGGAAGTTGTTGGAACAGATAAGATTCTTTCTATGGCAGCAGAAGATGCCAGGGTAAATCCGGTTGCAGAAAATGGTAACGGACTGGAGATTGTAAAACGTAACGGAGAAGAGAAGAGTTTCTACTTTGTGATGAACTTTAAGGATGAAGATCTGAAAATTCCGGAAGAATTTGCAGGAAAGATGGATCTATTAAGTGGAAATGCTGTAGAAAAGGGAGAAATGCTTCCGAAGTTTGGGGTGAAGATTCTAGAAGAATAAAAAATTTGAGAGAAATATAAAAAGAAACAGGAAGTTCAGACAGATGCAAAAGCAAAGCTGTCTGGGATTTCTGTTTCTTTTTATTTAACAGGAAGATGTCAGGAGAGATGCTGTTTGGATTGTACAAAAATAAAAACATAGTTTTCATACTTGACATATATGTTATAAGACGATATAATTCAAAACAACAAAAACCTATTAAATAGATATGTAAATAAGGAAAAGAAATATCTTTCCAGTGGAATTTATTCGGATGAAACGAAGAGATAGAAGAAGAGAGGATTTTTCATGCGGCTGAAAAATTCTCTCTTTTTCTATTCTTCAATTACCTGGATTTCCAGAAAATCAAAATCAATTGAATCCACAAAACTGTCCTGATAGAATCTCGCTTTGGAATGCCGCTTGAATTCGTTGATATTCACATCCAGCCAGATCGGTTTGCTGAGATCAAATTCATAGCAAATCTCATCCAGAGCATTGAAAATCTTGTGGGTTCTTGTATCGTCGCTGTCATCACAGATGGTGGTGTCTTTGATCATATGATTGTCTTTAAATTCTTTTCCCCATAAGCGGAACATGGTAAAATCCTCCTTATAATAAATATGAAAAATGCCGGTCAGGCGAAGAATGTTTTTGTATCAAGTGATTTTCAGTATAGCGGATTTAGGGGAGAAAGTAAAGGAGACAGATTTTATTCTATGATTCTCTGATATGATGTGCTATATTGATACTAAAGTTTATGAAAGAAAGAGAATCATTCTCAATAACATGGAATAGGATAGAGAAAAAAGACAGGGAATCAGAAAAATGTCTGGAATAAAACGAGAAACTATAATCCGGGTTATACTGGGAATCTGTATGATATTTGTATCGATTGGTATGATATATGGTAAGTCCAAAGCCGGGAACGCAGATGAAAAAGGCAGAACCTATATAGAAGAATCAGAAAAAACTGCAAAGCAGAAGAACACAGAGAAAAGCAGGAAAGACAGCACGGAATCAACAAAGGCAGACAGCACAATTAAAGCCCAGATGACAGAAGCGCAGCAACTATCAGACACCGAAGCAAAAGGCATTGCCGAGGCTGAAGCGGTAGAAGCATCCATCCAGCCGGGACAGTATCCGGTGATGGGGATCAGCAGTATCCGCGCCTGGCAATTGGTAAATTATTTTAAAGCGTATGGAAGCACTTATCCGGCAGAAGTTTTGACGCAGGGAGGTGCACCGGATATTGAGACATTTGCACAGATGTATTATGAAGAAGCCACGGCAGAAGGCGTCCGTCCGGAGGTTGCATTTGCACAGGCGATGAAGGAGACAGGCTGGCTGCAGTATGGTGGAGATATGCAGATCACCCAGTATAATTTTGCCGGGATCGGGACGACGGGAGGAGGCGTACCCGGGAATTCCTACCCGGATGTCAGAACCGGGATCCGGGCACAGATCCAGCATCTGAAAGCTTATGCGACAGACGAAGCACTTGTCAAGGAATGTGTAGATGACCGTTACTCTTACGTGACAAAGGGGAGCGCACCGTATGTAGAGTGGCTGGGGCAGAAAGAAAATCCGGAAGGGTATGGCTGGGCAACGGGTGAACGTTATGGATACGACATTGTAGAAATGATTCATGCAATGCGAAAATAAAAGAAATGTGTCAGATTGAGATTATCTAATTTATTAAAATACTATGAAGCTTGCCCGGGCTGTATAGATTTCAAAGAGAAAAAATGGTATACTGATTTTACTTTCGGGACGAAAAAGGGAGATAGATTCCGGAGGGAAGTATACATAAAAAGGGGAGATTACATGCAGTCAGCAATGAAGTATTACGATGACGTAGACAGCTGGAAGACCGTCATGTTTCTTTACAATTCCGCATTGAAAGAAGTAGGGACGAAGCTGGAGATACTGAACGATGAATTTCAACATGTACACAGATATAATCCGATCGAGCATATCAAGACCAGGATCAAATCCGCAGAAAGTATTGTGAAAAAGCTGAAGCGGTACGGATATGAGACAAGTATTGAGAATATGGTACGCTATGTCAATGATATCGCAGGAGTCCGTCTGATCTGTTCGTTTACATCCGATATTTACCGGCTTGCGGAGATGATCGGGAATCAGAGTGACTTAAAGGTTCTGTCGATCAAAGACTATATCAAGAATCCGAAGGAAAGTGGATACAAGAGCTACCACATGCTGGTGTCCGTTCCGATCTTTCTGTCGGACAGTGTGGTGGATACGAAGGTCGAGATCCAGATCAGGACAATTGCGATGGATTTCTGGGCGAGTCTGGAGCATAAGATTTATTACAAGTTTGAAGGACAGGCACCGGAGTATATCAGCCGGGAACTAAAGGAATGTGCGGATATGGTATCGGCACTGGATGACAAGATGCTGTCACTGAATGAAGCAATTCTGGAATGTCTGAAAGAAGGCGGTGAGAAGCCGGTTCCGGAGAAAACAGAAGAAGTGGATGCGGAGATCATAGAGAATCCTATGATCCGATAAAGAAACACAAGAAAGTAATTATAAGAAAGCAGGAGCAGTCAATTGATTGTTGAGGAGTATACTCAACGTTAACTGACTGTTCCTGCTTTTTTGACACTGAACAGAAAAAATCATATTTAACAAAAACTTTACACAGCCAGGATTTCAGATTTTACAACCATTTTATATGATAGAGACCGTGAAGAAAAGAAAAAACAAAAACACATAAAACGGAGGATTTTAGTATTATGAAATTCAGAAAATTAATGGCAGTAGCACTTGTAGCAGCAATGGCAGCAACAATGGCAGTTGGATGCGGAGGATCATCATCTGACAAGAGCGCAGAGGGCAGTACGGATAACAGCAGCGCAGATAGCGGAAGTGATTTTGATACATCAAATGATATCACAATCGTATCCCGTGAAGATGGATCCGGTACAAGAGGAGCTTTCATTGAGCTGTTCGGAATAGAAGAAAAACAGTCAGACGGAACGAAAGTAGATATGACAACAACAGATGCGCAGATTACAAATAATACATCGGTAATGCTTACAACTGTAGCAGGTGACGAATATGCAATCGGTTATGTATCACTCGGATCTTTAAATGACAGCGTAAAGGCTCTGAAGATTGACGGAGCAGAAGCCACAGCAGACAATATCGAAAATGGTTCTTACAAAGTGTCAAGACCTTTCAATATTGCAGTGAAGAAAGATCTTGATAATGAAGTTGCAAAAGATTTTATGGCATATATTATGAGTACAGAAGGACAGGAAATCGTATCAAATGAAAAATACATTCCGGTATCGGATGTAGAAGCTTATGCAGGATCAAAACCATCTGGAAAATGTGTAGTAGGTGGATCTTCTTCTGTATCACCGCTGATGGAAAAACTGATTGAAGCATATAAGAAAGTAAACCCAAATGCAGACATTGAGCTTCAGACTTCAGATTCTACAACAGGTATGACATCTACGATCGAAGGAAGCTATGACATCGGTATGGCATCCAGAGAACTGAAAGATGACGAAGCTTCAGAACTTGAAGCAACAGTAATCGCAACAGATGGTATTGCAGTGATCGTAAATAAAGCTAACACGGCAGATGAGCTTTCAGCAGATCAGGTAAAATCAATCTATGTTGGGGATGTTACAACATGGGATGAAGTTTCCAAATAAATAAAAGAGGAAATTAAAGAATGAAATCAAAAGCATGGACTGAAAAAGTCATGCAGGGAGTGTTCTTCATTGCCGCCTGCACTTCGGTGCTGGCGGTAGCTCTCATTTGCATCTTCTTGTTTGCAAATGGAATCCCTGCAATCAGACAGATAGGATTTGTAAAATTTATAACCGGTGATATCTGGCGTCCGGGAAATGAACTTTTTGGTATTTTTCCGATGATCATCGGAAGTATCTATGTGACGGCAGGAGCAATTATATTTGGTGTGCCGATCGGAATTCTGACTTCGGTATTTATGGCTATGTATTGCCCGAAGAAAATTTACAGACCGTTAAAAGCAGCAACTGAACTGCTTGCGGGAATTCCGTCAGTTGTATATGGTTTCTTCGGCATGGTGATCGTAGTTCCGATCATTCGGGACTTCGGAAGAACTTTAAAGATGATGGGATTGGTTGAAAAATCCGGAGATGGAAAAGGAATCCTGACTACATCAATTGTACTTGGTATGATGATCCTTCCAACGATCATCGGGACAACAGAAAGTGCAATGCGTGCAGTGCCACCACAGTACTATGAAGGCTCGCTGGCACTTGGCGCAACCCAGGAAAGAAGTATTTTCAAAGTTGTGATTCCGGCGGCAAAGTCCGGTGTGATCACAGGAATCGTACTTGGAATCGGACGTGCGATCGGTGAGACCATGGCAGTTATTATGATTGCAGGAAACCAGCCTAGACTGGTCAATAATATTCTGCTCGGTGTCCGTACTCTGACTGGTAATATTGTAATTGAGATGGGATATGCGACCGGACTTCACAGGGAAGCGTTGATTGCTACAGGAGTTGTACTTTTTGTATTTATCCTGATCATCAATTTTAGTGTTGCGCTGCTTAAGAGGAGGGGTGAACATGAGTGATCAGACGAAAAAACCTGTTTATATCAACCGGGAAAATTTTACAGATAAGATAAAAAGCTATCTGAGACATCCGGGATCCATGATTTTGATGTTTCTTGTGATGCTTGCGACATTTATCACGTTTGCACTGCTCCTGTTCCTGATTTTTTATATTTTGATCAATGGAATTCCGTATATTAAACCGTCATTATTTTCATTACATTATACATCGGACAATGCATCTGTTATACCGGCATTGATCAATACGGTTGTTATGACACTGCTTTCGCTTTTGATCGCAGTACCATTTGGTATTTTTTCAGCAATCTTTCTTGTGGAATACGCAGGAAAGGGGAATAAATTTATCGAAGTGATCCGCCTGACGACGGAGACTCTTTCGGGCATTCCGTCTATCGTATATGGTCTGTTTGGTATGCTGTTCTTTGTAAATACGCTGAAATGGGGATTTTCCGTTCTGGCAGGTGCATTTACTTTATCGATTATGATTCTTCCGCTGATCATGCGCCAGACAGAAGAAGCACTTAAAGCAGTTCCGGATTCTTACAGAGAAGGAAGCTTTGGACTTGGAGCCGGAAAGCTCCGTACTGTATTCCGTATCGTGCTTCCATCGGCAGTTCCTGGAATCCTTGCGGGTGTGATCCTTGCCATTGGACGTATCGTAGGAGAGACGGCAGCACTGATTTATACAGCAGGAACGGTTGCACAGGTGCCAAAGAATGTACTTGGTTCCGGTCGGACACTGGCAATCCATATGTATATGCTGTCAAGCGAAGGGCTGTATATGAACCAGGCGTATGCGACAGCTGTTATTTTGCTTGTACTGGTTGTTGCGATCAACACCCTTTCCGGTGTGGTTGCGAAGAAACTGACGAAAGCATAGAGAGGAAAAGAAAATGTCAAAGATAAGTGTAAAAAATCTTGATTTATATTATGGCGATTTCAAGGCACTGAAAAACATTAACCTTGAGATCGAGCCAAATAAGATCACCGCGTTTATCGGACCGAGTGGTTGTGGTAAATCCACACTTCTCAAGTCGATCAACCGTATGAATGATCTGGTAGAAGGATGCCGGATTGACGGCGAAATCCTTCTGGACGGACAGAATATTTTTAAAGGAATGGACGTAAATGTCCTGAGAAAAAGAGTCGGAATGGTATTCCAGAAACCAAATCCATTCCCGATGAGCATTTATGATAATATTGCTTACGGACCGAGAACGCATGGAATCCGTTCAAAGGCAAAACTGGATGATATTGTAGAAAAATCACTGCGTAATGCAGCTATCTGGGACGAGTGTAAGGACCGTCTGAAAAAGAGTGCACTTGGCATGTCCGGTGGACAGCAGCAGAGACTTTGCATTGCACGTGCACTTGCAGTAGAACCGGAAGTACTTCTGATGGATGAACCGACTTCCGCACTGGATCCGATCTCAACATCCAAGATAGAAGACCTTGCGATGGAATTGAAAAAAGATTATACTATCGTTATGGTAACACATAATATGCAGCAGGCAGTCCGAGTGTCGGACAATACCGCATTTTTCCTTCTTGGAGAAGTTGTAGAATATAATGATACTGAAAAATTATTCTCGATCCCGTCCGATAAGAGGACAGAAGATTATATTACAGGGAGGTTTGGTTAAATGCGGAACAGATTTGACAGACAGCTGGAAGAACTTAATGAGATGCTTATTCATATGGGAGAACTTTGCGAGACGGCAATTGAGGAAGCGACAGGAGCCCTGGAAGGGCATGATATTGCCAGAGCAAAGGCTGTCATTACAGCAGACAGCGAGATCGATCAGATGGAAAAAGAAATTGAAAATCTCTGCCTGAAGCTTTTACTTCAGCAGCAGCCGGTAGCGCGGGATCTGCGAAGAATCTCGGCATCACTTAAGATGATCACGGATATGGAACGTATCGGAGATCAGACTGCGGATATCGCAGATATTGTGATTGCAACAAAATCAACAGAGGAAAAGAATCTGACGGATATTAACCGGATGGCAGAGGCGACTGTAAAGATGGTAAGAGACAGTGTATCTGCCTATGTACAGAAAGATCTGGAGCTTGCAAGAAGAGTCATGGTAGCAGATGATGAGGTAGATGATCTTTTTGATCTGGTAAAAGGAGATCTGGTAAAATTTATTTCCGATCACAAAGGAAGTGCCGGAGATGAGGCAATCGACCTGATCATGATCGCAAAATATCTGGAGAGGATCGGAGATCATGCAACAAATATTGCAGAGTGGGTTGAATTTTCAATTACAGGTATTCATGCAGGCGGAACTGCAATCTAAAAGAAATTAAAGGAGAACGAGAATGATTTTTTGTGTGGAGGATGAAGCGAACATCCGGGAATTAGTAGTATATACACTTGAAACTACGGGATTTGAGGCCCGTGGATTTGAAGAAGGCACATCATTCTTTGAAGCTCTGGCAGAGGAACTGCCAGAGCTGATTTTGCTTGATATCATGCTCCCGGGAGAAGATGGAATGGAGATCCTGAAGAAGCTGAAGACTTCCGGGAGAACCAAAGATATTCCGGTCATCATGGTTACGGCAAAGGGTGCAGAATATGACAAGGTCATGGGATTGGATGCGGGAGCAGATGATTATGTGACCAAACCATTTGGAATGATGGAACTGGTATCCAGAATCCGTGCAGTACTCAGACGGACATCGAAAAAAGAAGAGGATGATACCTATGTGCTGGGTGAGATCCGCATGAACCGTAAAAAGCATGAAGTAACGGTAGCGGGAGAACCGGTAGCATTAACATTGAAAGAATATGAGCTATTGAGAAAACTTATGGAGAATCAGAATATTGTTCTGACAAGAGATAAATTACTGGAAGAAATCTGGGGATATGATTTTGACGGTGAGACCAGAACGGTAGATGTCCATGTAAGAACCTTGCGCCAGAAGCTGGGACAGGCAGGAGAATATATTGAGACTGTCCGGGGGGTTGGATACCGTATAGGAGAGATCGATGCGAAATAGAATCCAGAAAAGTATGATTTTTGTGGTTACGATGTCACTCCTGATCTCGTATATTCTGGTTACTCTGGTTATTTACCGGCAGGCGCTGGATATCCGGCGCAGTGAACTGGTTCAGGAGGCAGAATATATCCGGGCGGCAATAGATATATCCGGAGAAGAATATTTTGGCACCATGGATAAGGTCAGTAGGCGCACCAGGGTAACATGGATCGATAAAGACGGAAAAGTACTTTATGATACCGGAAATGATCAGGAAACGCTGGCAAACCACAAATCAAGAAAAGAATTCAAAGAGGCATTGGCAAATGGCAGTGGGCAGGATATCCGTATGTCAGACAGCAAAGGACAGGAGATGTACTATTATGCGTTGAAGATGGATGATAGCTCTGTCCTGCGTGTGTCAAGAGGCATGGATACGGTCTGGAATACAGCATTTATGATCTTACCGTATATGATTGCGATCGGGGTCATGATGGGGTGTGTTGCATGGTTTATGACAAGGCATCAGGTGAAAAGGCTGATTGCACCGATTAACAATTTGGATCTGGAAGAACCACTGGAAAATGATGTATATGAAGAGTTGCATCCGCTGCTTGAAAGAATTGACAGGCAGAATAAAGAAAAAGCAGCAATTGAACAGATGAGGAGAGAATTCTCTGCAAATGTTTCCCATGAGCTGAAGACTCCTCTGACCTCGATTTCGGGATATGCAGAAATTATGATGAACGGTCTTGTAAAATCGGAAGATATGCAGGGATTCAGTGAACGGATCTATAAAGAGGCAAGCAGGATGATCACCCTGGTCGGTGATATTATCAAGCTGTCAAAACTGGATGAGGGCAGTGTGGAGCTTGAAAAAGAGAATGTGGATCTGTATCAGATGACAAGGGAGATCGTGAGCCGTCTGGCACTTCAGGCAGAAAAACACAGAATACAGGTTGAAGTGGTAGGAGAACATGTGGAATGTTTTGGAATCCGTCAGATCCTGGATGAGATGATCTACAACATCTGTGAAAATGCCATCAAATACAATAAAGAAAATGGAAAAGTAAATATCTGGGTTGGAAATACACTGAACGGGAAAAAGGTCATTGTCCAGGATACCGGAATCGGAATCCCAAAAGAGCATCAGGAGCGTATTTTTGAGCGTTTTTACCGGGTGGATAAGAGCCATTCCAGAGAGACCGGCGGAACAGGTCTGGGTCTTTCAATTGTAAAGCATGGAGCACTTTTGCATAACGCAGAAATCCATGTGGAAAGTGAAGAAGGAAAAGGTACAAAAATGGAGCTTATTTTTCATTGTTAAAAAACTGTTTACAATTGGGAAATTAAAGGTATAATGTATAGAAAAAAGCTATGAAATATTATAGCTTTTTTCTATTTTATATCAAAAACAGAATCATGTATAATAAAGAGTAATATGACTAAAATTAAAAAATGGTTGAATTCGGTATGGAAGAGTGCCGGATACAATCTGTGTAGAGATTCACATGGAAAATGAGAGGCAACTATGGAAGAACAGAAGCAGAGTACGAGCAGCAATTATTTTAAAGGATTATCCAGAAGGGATTATATCCAGAAAGCACATGAGATCATTCAGCAAGAAGGGATTCAGGCAGTATCTATCCGCAGGATTGCTAAGGAGATGGGGTGCTCATCAGCAAGTCTGTACAGGTACTTTGATAATGTGTCTGAACTTTTATACTATGCAGAACTCAGAATTTTAACCGGTTACATAGACAGGCTGAATGAGGCTGAGAAATCCTGGAAGAATATGTGGCAGGTATATGTAGGTGTGTGGGATTGTTATGCAACGGAGGCATTTCATAATCCGGAAGCATATAATCTGTTATTTTTTGAGTATAACAATGTAAAACTCAAAGAAGCAATGCGGGAATATTATGAAATGTTTCCGGAAGATATTGTAAATGTTAACCGCTTTTTCTACAATATGCTTCAGACACCAAGCTTTCTGGCACGTGATTTTGAGATGTGCAAGCGGTGTATCAATGTTGGTGGTATTACATATGACAATGCAGTAAAATTAAACCGGATGGTGTGTATGCTCTTTGAAGGCTATTTCAAAGATGTATATGAAAACGGGATAGAGGAAGAGCAGATTCCGGAACGTGTAAAACTGATGGTAGATGATGTAGATACGATCGTTATGGCTCTTGCCAACAATCTGAAAGGCTATAAAGGATACCGTAAATAAGGAAAAAACGCCGGTTTTTGGTTATTTTTAAATACAATCCTTGTTAAAAATTTAATTAAATTGCAATCCAAAAAAAACGTGGTAAAGTATATGTGAAAGTATCGAACACACGAAATAAGGAGGCAATTTAATGGACAATATGAAAGGCTTCGGCATGATGATTCATGAGCTGAAGAAAAATCCAAAAACGATCGTTTTAACAGAAGGAACAGATGAGAGAATTCTTGAGGCAGCTTCCCGTCTTTTAGCAGGAAACTTCCTTACACCAATTCTTGTTGGAAATAAAGAAGCAGTATTAGAAGCAGCTGAAAAGTATGGATACAACATCCGTGGCGGAGAGATCATTGATCCGGATGATTATGAGAGATTTGACGAGATGGTAGAACTGTTCTGCGAACTTCGTAAGAGCAAAGGTGTTACACCGGAGCAGGCAGCAAAGACACTTAAGAGCAACAACTATTTTGGAACCATGCTGGTTAAGATGGGAGTTGCAGATGCACTTCTTGGAGGAGCTACTTACTCTACAGCAGATACCGTACGTCCGGCACTTCAGCTGATCAAGACCAAACCGGGATCAAGCTGTGTATCTTCCTGCTTCATTTTGGTTCGTCCGTCAGCTACAGGTGAGAACGAAGTTCTTGCTATGGGTGACTGCGCGATTAATCTCAAACCAACAGAGGAGCAGCTTGCAGAAATCGCATGGGAAGTTGCAGAATGTGGTAAACACTTTGGTATCGATCCAAAGGTTGCATTCTTAAGCTACTCTACACTTGGATCTGGAAAGGGTGAAGATGTAGATAAGATGCGTAATGCAGCAGCAAAAGCAAAAGAACTGTATCCTTCACTTCCGATCGAAGGAGAGCTTCAGTTTGATGCAGCTGTATCTCCGCGTGTTGCAAGAACAAAATGCCCGAACAGTGAAGTAGCAGGTCAGGCAAATACATTTATCTTCCCGGATATCAACGCAGGTAACATCGGATATAAGATCGCACAGAGACTTGGTAACTTTGATGCATACGGACCGATCCTTCTTGGTCTTAATGCACCGATCAACGACCTGTCCCGTGGATGCAATGCAGAAGAAGTTTATTCTATGGCAATCATCACAGCAGCACTCGTAGAAGACTAAGAGTATTGACAAATATTCAGACGAAAATTATAATATAACAAACAAGGGCGTTTTCAAAATGGATTGAGAACGCCCTTTTTGTGGATGCGATGAGCCAAGTGCAGATTTGTGCTTGCACAACGGATCTGCATTTGGCGAATGTACATCACCTGGCGGTTAAGCGAGATGGTGTGAATACGCCATTTTATGAGTAGTAAAAACGGGAGGATTTGTATGAGTATGAAAAATTATACGAGAGAAGATATCCTGAATCTTGTCGAGGAAGAAGACGTGGGATTTATCAGGCTGCAGTTCACCGATATTTTCGGAACAATGAAGAATGTAGCGATTACAGTAAGCCAGCTTAAGAGAGCACTGGATAATAAATGTATGTTTGATGGATCTTCGATAGAAGGATTTGCCAGAATCGAAGAATCGGATATGTATCTGCACCCGGATCTGAATACATTTGAAATTTTCCCGTGGCGGCCGCAGCAGGGAAAGGTTGCAAGATTTATCTGCGATATTTACAGACCGGATGGAACAGCTTACGAAAGCGATCCGAGACATGTTCTTAAGAAGGTACTTTCCGAGACAAAAGAGATGGGATATGACTTTAACGTAGGACCGGAATGCGAATTTTTCCTGTTTGAGACGGATGATGCGGGAAATCCGACGACGATTTCCAATGAACGTGCAGGATATTTTGATCTGGGACCTTTGGATCAGGGAGAGAATGCAAGACGTGATATTGTTCTTACAATGGAAGATATGGGGTACGGTGTGGAGGCATCTCATCACGAGATGGCACCGGCACAGCATGAGATCGACCTGGAATATACAGAGGCGATGGATGCAGCAGACAATATCATGACATTTAAGATTGTTACCAAAACAATCGCAAAAAGACATGGGCTTCATGCTACATTTATGCCAAAGCCAAAGGATGGTATCCATGGCTCAGGAATGCATCTGAATATGTCTCTGTCAAGAGACGGAAAGAATGTTTTTGCAGATGAAAAAGATCCGAATGGTCTGAGCCAGGAGGCTTACTATTTTATCGGCGGACTTATGAGACATATTAAAGCGATCAGCTTTATCACAAATCCGATCGTGAATTCCTATAAGAGGCTGGTTCCCGGATATGAGGCACCGGTATATATTGCCTGGTCAGCCAATAACCGGACTCCTCTGATCCGTATTCCACGGGTATCAGGGGAAAGCACAAGAGTCGAACTCAGAAGTCCGGATGGTGCAGCAAATCCATATCTGGCACTTGCCGTATGTCTGGCTGCCGGAATGGAAGGAATTAAAAACAAGATCCTGCCGCCGGAGAGTGTAGATGAGAATATTTACGAAATGACAGATGTGGTGAAAAATGCACTTGGAATTGAGGAGCTTCCGGCAAGCTTAAGAGAAGCAATCACAGAATTCCAGAAAGATCAGTTTATGCAGGAAGTACTGGGAGAAGAACTGTCACAGAAGCTGATTGAGTCAAAGCGTGCAGAATACAGAGAATACCGCACTCAGGTTACAGAATGGGAAATTAATGAGTACTTACAGAAATTCTAAAGAAACTTTCCAATTCTAAAGGCAGGAGGCTGGTATTATGAGCAGTATTATTGTTGTATTTCCAAAAAAGGAGATTGCAACCAATATTCGCAATATACTGGTACGAAATGGATTTGACGTGATTGGTGTGGGGGTAACCGGAGCACAGGCGGTTCAATTGGCAGATAATCTGGATGATGGAATTGTAGTTTGTGGTTATAAAATGAAAGATATGTTATATAATGAATTGAGAGATTATCTGCCGGGTACGATTGAGATGCTTTTGATCGCATCGCCGGAGAAATGCAGTGACAGGACTCCGGGAGTGATCAGCCTGTCGATGCCGTTTAAGGTATTTGATCTGATGAATACGATCGAGATGATGGCACAATCGATCAGCAGGCGGAGAAAGAAAAGAAGAGCAGAGCTTAAGAACCGAAATCCGGAGCAGCAGGCACTTGTAAAAGAGGCAAAGAGTCTTCTGATGGAACGTAATAATATGACGGAGGAAGAAGCGCATCGCTATCTGCAGAAATGTAGTATGGAGAGCGGTGTCAATATGGTGGAGACAGCTCAGATGGTACTTAGTATTATGGCGGAATAAAGGAGATTGAAGAGGCAGGATATATGATCTTTACAAAAATGCATGGTCTTGGAAATGATTATGTGTGTATAAACTGCTTCAGAGAAAGGGTGGAAGATCCACCTGGATTTGCAAGAGCGCTTTGTGACAGGCATTACGGAATCGGAGCGGATGGTCTGATTCTGATATGTCCGTCAAAGGTGTCTGATTTTAAAATGGAGATATACAATTCGGATGGATCTGTTGCCGGGATGTGCGGCAATGGCATCCGATGCCTGGGAAAATATGTATATGATTACAGACTTACCGGAAAGGAAACTCTCAGTATCGAGACGAAATCCGGAATTCGTAACATGCACCTTCATATTCAGGATGGGAAAGCCTGCGGTGCTATGGTAGATATGGGTGTTCCAAGACTGAACGCACATAGCATTCCAATCCTGAGTGAAAAGGATCTGGTGATCAATGATCCGATTGAGGTACAGAAGAAGAACTACCGCATGACCGGGATTTCGATGGGAAATCCGCATGCGGTAATCTTTTCAGAAGAGATAAACGGGATTTCTCTGGAAGAGACAGGAAGGGAGTTAGAATTTCATCCGAGATTTCCGGAGAGAGCAAATATCGAGTTTTGTCATGTGACTGCGAGGGACCGGATGGAGATCCGTGTGTGGGAGCGGGGTGTTGGTGAAACGCTTGCCTGCGGAACCGGAGCATGTGCAGCAGTTGTGGCTTCTGTGCTGAATGACTTGACAGATGAGGAAGTAATCGTTAAATTATTAGGTGGAGAGTTATCTGTCAGATGGGATCGTAAGGTGAATCATGTATTTTTGGAGGGGCCTGCGGTTAAAGTATTTGATGGTGTACTATAAAGATCAAATCACAAAGGAGACGACATATGTACAGTGTAAATGAAAACTACTTAAAGTTACCGGGAAGCTATCTGTTTTCCAATATTGCCAAAAAAGTTGCAGCGTTCTCAGCAGCGAATCCGGATGCACCGATCATCCGTTTGGGAATCGGTGATGTAACACAGCCGCTTGCACCTGCGATCATCGAAGCGCTTCACAGTGCAGTTGATGAGATGGCACACGCAGAGACATTCCACGGATATGCACCGGATCTTGGATATGAATTCTTAAGAAGCGCGATCGCAAAGAATGATTTCCAGGCAAGAGGATGTGATATTGCTGCAGATGAGATCTTTATCTCAGACGGAGCAAAGAGTGATTCTGGAAATATCCAGGAGATCTTTGGACCTGACTGCAGAATCGCAGTAGGAGACCCGGTATATCCTGTATATGTGGATACAAACGTAATGGCAGGACGTACCGGAACTTACGATCCAAAGACAGAAACATGGAGCAATGTAATCTACATGCCTTGTACAGCAGAAAATGGATTTGTACCGGAACTGCCAAAAGAAGTACCGGATATGATCTATTTATGCTTCCCGAACAATCCGACCGGAGCGGCTATCACAAAAGATGAACTCCAGAAATGGGTAGATTATGCAAATAAAAACGGGGCAGTGATCATTTATGATGCTGCATATGAAGCATATATCACAGAGGAAGATGTACCACACAGTATTTTTGAATGTGAAGGAGCAAGAACCTGTGCAATCGAACTTAGAAGTTTTTCTAAGAATGCCGGATTTACAGGAGTACGTCTTGGCGCAACAATCATTCCGAAAGACCTTAGGTGTGGAGATGTGATGCTTCATTCGCTGTGGGCAAGACGTCACGGAACAAAATACAATGGAGCACCTTATATTGTACAGAAAGCCGGAGCTGCTGTTTATACAGAGGCCGGAAAAGCACAGATCAAAGAGCAGATCGCATACTATCAGAAGAATGCAAGAACGATTTATGAAGGTCTGAAGAATGCCGGATACACGGTATCCGGAGCAGTGAACTCACCATATGTATGGTTAAAGACGCCGGATAACATGACTTCATGGGAATTCTTTGATTTCCTTCTTGAAAAAGCAAATGTAGTCGGAACTCCGGGATCAGGATTTGGACCGAGCGGGGAAGGATACTTCCGCCTGACAGCATTTGGAAGTTACGAGAATACGTTGGAAGCGATCAAGAGAATTGAGAATATTTAATTGAAAATCTGGCTGCAGGGACGGGCGTCGGATCACGGTGTGGATTTGGCGGTGGACTCTGGCGTGAACAGCCTGTAACATGAAAAGAAAGAGAAAAGTGTGATACCAGACTCATTCGACGGAAAATTTGATGATTTTCCATCTCAGGAGTCTTCGGAGTTTCGTACTTGGGGTACGAAATCCGATCACACTTTTCTCTTTTTTTCATTAACAGGCTGTAACACGCCGCCATATACCGCCAAATCCACACCGTGATCCGACGCCCTTGGCGCTGCAGACAATTTAAAATGATACCTGGCTTTAAGCTTTATTCAACCGTTATGTGTGTCTATACCAAAACAAAATCACTCATAACATATAAGCCAGAACAAAAGTAAATATAATAAGAATGGATTTCAATTCTGAACAAACAATCCTTCCATCCACAGCGAGGCGCATCTATGATGCGCCAATGCGGAAGCTTTGAATAACGTAAGGGTGAAGTGGGGACGAGGTGACGGTTTCACGCCATTCGTAAGAGCCGTGCAGTCTGTTCATTTAATCGGGACGGAAATTGTGACCAGATTTCGTACTACAAGTACGGAATCTGAGGACTGCCTGAGCCGGAAAATCATTAGATTTTCCAGCGAATCAGTCCGGTGTCGCAACTTTCGTCCCGATTAAATTTTACAGAATGCAGGCGATGAAGACCGGCGTGAAACCGTCACCTCGTCCCCACTTCGCCCGTAACCTTATTCCAAACTTCCCCTAACCGGTATGAGACTCCGCTCCAATACCCCTTTCAGGTGAGCAATAGCGGTTCCGTAGTTCGTGATCGGTACGCCCTGATCTTCGGCGCATTTGAGGCGATACTGCATTTCGCGTTCGTTCAGGGTGCAGCCACCACAGTGAATAATGAGTTTATAAGGTGAGAGATCTACCGGGAATTCGGTCCCGCTTGTGAATTCAAAGTGCAGGTCTATATTTCCGGTATGCTGGCGGATCCAGCGAGGAAGCTTCACTGTTCCAATGTCATCACATTGCCTGTGGTGGGTGCAGCCTTCACAGACGAGGATTTTGTCACCATCTTCCAACTTGTCCAGCATCTGTGCACCTTCGACCTGAAGCTTCAGATTTCCTTTGTATCTGGAAAGCAGGATGGAAAAAGAGGTCAGTGGAATATCTTCCGGTGTATCGGCAGATACTTTGGCAAATGCCTGGCTGTCAGTGATGACAAGGCGTGGCTTTTTGCCAAGAGACGAAAGTGTTTCCTTCAATTCTGTGTCACGGGTTACAATAGAGATTGCACCAGCCTCCAGTACATCGCGGATGGTCTGCTGCTGTGGGAGGATCAGACGTCCTTTTGGGGCGGCAGAGTCGATCGGGACGACCAGAACGACAAAATCATTTGGATTTAAAAGATCGCGGACGAGATATTTATCCTGATCTTCTTCCGGAGCCTGGCTTGCGATCAGTTCTTTTAATTCATGAATATGGTATCCGGTTACTGTGCTGACTTCGATACTGTTGGAAGCATCTATATGAAAAGAAGCATCCGGCATAGAATCCAGGTTCGGACAGACTGCGCCATTTTCAGCAGAAGAGCAGAGGTCAGATTTATTTTTTACCACAACGTAAGGGATCTTCTTATCCTGTATTTTCTTTAAGATGGATAAATCTTCTGGTGTCATGCCAAGAGAGGCATCGATTACCAGAACAGCGATATCTGTTTTGTTTAAAATCTGGTAGGCTTTTTTGACACGCAGTTCACCGAGTTCTCCGATGTCGTCAAGCCCCGGGGTGTCAATGATCACGACAGGTCCGAGGGGAAGAAGTTCCATTGCCTTTGGAACCGGATCGGTAGTTGTTCCGAGAACATCAGATACAATGGCAAGATTCTGTCCGGTGATAGCGTTGATGATGCTGGATTTTCCGGCATTTCTGCGACCGAAGATACCGATAT
The DNA here is from genome assembly GCF_027662015.1 of Coprococcus sp. AM100_B19A. NCBI lineage: Bacteria > Bacillati > Bacillota > Clostridia > Lachnospirales > Lachnospiraceae > Coprococcus > Coprococcus sp. AM100_B19A. The sequence continues at coordinate 7,308 of NZ_JAQDKN010000022.1, read as the reverse complement.
GTACACGATCTGCAGAAGGGGTGCTGTTAAGACTCATAGTTTTTGTAATCTCCTTTTTTGTATTCTTTTTGCGCAGGAATTCCTTTGCAGTCAGTTTGAATCTGAAAATAGTGTAACACATATACTATAGAAAATCAATTTTGTGAAAATTTACTTAAAAGAAACATATAAAACTGGCAATTTTGGATAAAAGTTTCATTGACTAAAGTGTGAAAGTACGGTAAAATAATCACAAGTTCATAAAGAACAGAACAGACAAGGATGTCGCATCAGATGCGGCATCCTTTTTGTATTTCAGAAAAGAAAGTAATCAGAAGTGCAAAGTAATTTCTCAAACAATCCCGGGAACGAGAGAGTGTCTGCGGACGGAAATGCAAGGGCGCATTACAAAAGAATTTGTGATGCGCCCTTACGTTTTCACTACACAGTTAAGGAGGATTATTATTATGAAAAAAAGATTAATAGCAGTTTTAATGTGTGCAGTAATGATAACAGTACTTGGAGCAGGATGTGGAAGTAAAAAAGAAGATACAAAGGAAACCTCTGATACAAAGAAAGAATATACAGAAGACGAGCTGAAGGACAGCATGAAAGGTGTCAAACTGAAAGTCGGAACAACCGGACTTTTCGGACCATTTACATACTATGATGAGGACGGAAAGACGCTGATCGGATATGATGTTGATCTGTTAAATGATCTGCAGGAGCTTCTGGGATTCGAAATCGATGGTGGCCTCCAGGCAATGGATTATTCGGCACTTACTACTTCACTTGCTGAAAATAAACTGGACATCGGAGCAGCAGCACTTTGTGCAACAGATGAAAGAAAAGAAGTTATGGACTTCAGTGATATCTATTGTGATTCCGGTCAGGTCGTTATGGTAAATAAAAATGACGATAAAGGAATTAAGAGTGTTGATGATCTGAAGGATAAAAAAATAGCCGTTGAAAAGGGAACCGCATCTCATACTTATGCAAGCAAGAACCTTACAAGTGCAACTCTCGAAGTACATGACACGATCACAACTGCATATGAATCTTTGGAGCAGGGAAAAGTAGATGCTGTTATTCAGGATGGACCTGGAGCATATTTCTATATTAAGACAACACCGGACAGCAACCTGGAGGTAGTCGGGGATGAGTTTAATCAGGGCCAGGCACCGTATTGCGTAGCAATTTCTAAAGAATGCAAATATTATGATGAAATCAATGCAGCTGTAAAGGTACTGATTGATAATGGCACAACAGATGAACTCTATGCGAAATGGTGTGAATAATCAAAGAACAGACAGCAACTAAAAAGAAGATAGGATGAGATAGTATATGGATATGACTTTTTTGAATGTTTTACTTCCAATGATGTTTGAGGGATTAAAACTTACGATTTTAATTGCTGTTGTCGGTATCACAATTGGCTTCCTGATCGGAAGCCTCTGTGGATACCTGCTTCAGTCGAAATATAAAATAGGGAAAGCAATTGCAGAAGTTTACATCTGGATCATTCGTGCGACACCGCTTATGGTGCAGGCTTTATACGGATATTTTGTAATTCCGAAGCTTTTGGGTGTCGATATTGGAAGCACTGCAGTGGGAATTGGCGTTATCGCACTGAATTCCGGTGCATTTATTTCAGAAATTGTAAAAGGTGCGTTGATGAGCATTGATCCGGGACAGAAAGAAGCAGGTGCATCACTTGGACTTACAAGTGCACAGACGATGATCCATCTGGTTATCCCACCGGCATTTAAAGCGGCACTTCCGGCATTATTTAACCAGTTTATCATTTCTGTTAAGGATACCGCACTTTTATCTGCGATTGCGGTTAATGAGATCACGCATCAGGCACAGGCGTATGCAGCGTTGAGCTTTAAAGCAATTCCTACATACACAGCACTGGCAGCGTTTTATCTGGTGATACTTTCGGTACTGATAATTGTCCAGAAACAGATAGAAAGGAAAATGAGGTGATTGGTATGATTAAAGTAAATCATTTGTCGAAGAAATTTGGGAACCTGGAGGTATTAAAGGATATCAATCTTGATATCAATGAAGGTGAAGTGGTCTGTATCATCGGACCTTCCGGATCTGGAAAGAGTACTTTCTTAAGATGCATCAATCAGCTTGAAAGACCGACAGGCGGAACCGTACAGTATGAGGGAAAGAATCTTCTCGATAAGAATTGTGACATCCGCAAATTCCGTGAGGAAGTCGGAATGGTTTTCCAGAAATTCAATCTGTTTCCGCTTAAGACTGTTGTTCAGAATGTTATGATGGCACCAATCCTTACCAAACACATGAATAAGGAAGAAGCGCATGCAAAAGCACTGGAACTTCTGGATAAGGTAGGATTAAAGGATAAAGCGGATGTATATCCGAGTACACTTTCAGGTGGACAGCAGCAGAGAGTTGCCATTGCAAGAGCACTGGCAATGAAACCGAAAGCGTTGTTGTTTGATGAGCCGACATCGGCGCTGGACCCGGAACTGGTAGGAGATGTACTTGATGTTATGAAATCTCTTGCGAAAGAAGGAATGACGATGATCGTTGTAACACATGAAATGGACTTTGCACGTGATGTGGCAGACCGGGTCATCTTTATGGCAGACGGATATGTTGTTGAAGAAGGCAGACCGGATGCAATTTTTACAGCACCAAGAGAGAGAAGGACGCAGTCATTCTTATCCCGTGTTCTTCCGGCAACTGCATAAATAAGACGTTTTGTAAAAATTATTGATATACTACTCATAAAGGGGCAGGTGAGAGCCTGCCCCAGTGTAAAAAAGATCAAGAAAATGAGTAAAATACTTCCATTGACTTTCCTATATCCGATTGTTAAAATAAGAAGAAAGCTAAAGAAGGGACCTTCGCCATACGGCGGAGGTGTTTTTAGCTTATAGAAAAATATAATTTCTATATTATGATGTAAGTGTCAAAAGTATCAATTGCGTTTGTGCTCGCACAAATAAGCAATTGATACTTATTGACACTCACATCATATTATTAAAAAGCTGGAGATGGTGTGTACGGAGGCACCACTGTAAAAGGAGTGTAGAAAAGATGGAAAAGAAGAGGAGTAATTTTACCGGCTCGATCGGATTCGTGCTGGCGGCTGCGGGAAGTGCAGTCGGGTTGGGGAACATCTGGAGATTCCCGTATCTGGCAGCAAAAGGTGGAGGCGGAGTGTTTATTCTGTGCTATGTGGTACTGGCACTTACCTTTGGGTTTACGTTGCTGACAACAGAGATCGCGATCGGACGTAAGACAGGACAGAGTCCGCTTACTGCATATGAACAGATGCATAAAGGATGGGGAGGAATTGGTGTGCTTGCATGTGCAGTACCGGTTATCATTCTTCCGTATTATTGCTCGATTGGTGGATGGGTACTCAAATATTTGTCGGCATTTCTCACAGGTCATGGAGCGCAGGCAGCAGAAGACGGATATTTTACAGGCTATATTACACAGGTCGGACAGCCGATCATATGGATGCTGATCTATGTGCTTATTACGGCAACGGTTGTTTATAAAGGAGTAAATAAAGGAATTGAAAAATACAGTAAGATTCTGATGCCGATCCTGTTTGTACTGATTGCGGGAATTTCTGTATTTTCTCTTACCCTGAAACATACAAATGCAGATGGAGTGACAAGAACCGGTATGCAGGGACTGGCGATTTACCTGATCCCGAATTTTAGAGGGATGACGGTTAAAAGTTTCCTTTCGGTTGTGATGGATGCATTGGGACAGCTTTTCTTCTCAATCAGCGTGGCGATGGGAATTATGGTTACTTACGGATCCTATGCGAAGAAAGAGACCAATCTGATGAAGTCGATCAACCAGATTGAGTTTTTTGATACGCTTGTAGCGCTTCTGGCAGGACTTATGATCATTCCGGCTGTTTATACTTTTATGGGAACCGAAGGAATGTCTGCAGGACCGGGACTGATGTTTGTATCTCTGCCAAAAGTATTTAAAGCAATGGGGGCAGCAGGAGTGTTGGTAGGAATTGTATTCTTTCTGATGGTATCTTTTGCAGCGGTTACTTCTTCTGTATCTGTTATGGAGGCAATCGTATCAAGCATGATGGATAAATTCCATGTATCCAGAAAAAAAGGAACGATCCTGACTACTTTATATGGAATGATCGTTGGTGTGATCGTATGTCTTGGATACAACAAGCTTTATTTCGAACTGAAACTTCCGAACGGCACGGTAGCGCAGATTCTGGACGTGATGGATTATCTCAGCAATAACTGTCTGATGCCGATGGTGGCACTGCTTACCTGTATTCTGATCGGATGGATTGTAAAACCAAAAGTGATCATCGATGAAGTGACACTTGGCGGATACAGGTTTGGCAGAGAAAAGCTTTATGTTGCAATGATCAAGGTAATTGCACCGTTGATGCTTCTGATTCTTTTAGTGCAGTCCGTAGGATTATAAAAAGAAAATTTCAGAAAAGGCTTGACATTTAGTGGAAAATAAATTATTGTAAGTTACAGATTTTGGTGTGTAACTGTACGGCAGGCATTAACCATACATAGATATTATTTTGATATTTGTGTGGGGTTAATGCCTTTTTTGCGTTAAAAATTCGAATAAAAGGCTTCCACGAAAGAAAATAATATCATAGGCATAAGCCAGGTAATTAAAATTTCTTGAGGAAAAGGAGTACATGCAATGAAAGACAAAATTTTTGGCGTATTGCAGCGAGTTGGAAGATCCTTCATGCTTCCGATAGCAATTCTTCCGGTAGCGGGTCTGCTGCTGGGATTCGGTAGCTCGTTTACCAATGCTACCACAATCCAGACTTATGGTCTGGAGAAAATTTTAGGAGACGGAACCATCCTGAATTCGTTACTCATTATCATGAACAAAGTAGGAAGTGCTGTATTTGACAACTTGCCACTGATTTTCGCGGTTGGAGTTGCAATCGGTATGGCAAAGAAAGAAAAAGAAGTAGCGGCACTTTCTGCATTGATCGCATTCTTTGTTATGAATGTTGCAATCAATGCAATGCTTGTGATCACAGGAGAGATTACCGCAGATGGAACGATCGCTTCGAATGTACTGGAAGGAACCATCACTTCTGTTTGCGGAATCCAGTCCTTACAGATGGGTGTGTTTGGTGGTATTATTGTAGGACTTGGTGTTGCTGCTCTGCATAACCGTTTTCACAAAATCGTTCTTCCAAATGCGTTATCATTCTTCGGAGGGTCCAGATTTGTTCCGATCATTTCTACACTGGTGTACATGTTTGTTGGGATTGGAATGTATTTTGCCTGGCCGGTTGTACAGAATGGAATTTATGCACTTGGCGGACTGGTAACCGGAAGCGGATATCTGGGAACCCTGATTTTTGGTATTATTAAGAGAGCTTTGATTCCGTTCGGACTTCATCACGTATTTTACATGCCATTCTGGCAGACAGCAGTCGGTGGAACAATGGAAGTTGCGGGACAGATGGTACAGGGAGGACAGAACATCTTCTTTGCACAGCTTGCTGATTCTGCAAATATCGCACATTTCAGCGCAGATGCGACCAGATATTTCTCAGGTGAATTTATCTTTATGATCTTCGGACTTCCGGGAGCGGCACTTGCGATGTACCGCTGTGCAAAACCGGGAAAGAAAAAACAGGCAGGAGGACTTCTCCTTTCTGCAACACTTGCCTGCATGATGACGGGTATTACAGAGCCACTGGAATTCTCATTTCTTTTTGTTGCACCGGCACTTTTTGCTGTACAGGTAGTGCTTGCAGGTTCTGCTTACATGATCGCGCATATCCTGAATATAGCAGTAGGACTTACCTTCTCTGGTGGTTTTCTGGATCTGTTCCTTTTCGGTATCCTGCAGGGAAATGCAAAGACAAGCTGGCTTCGGATCATTCCGGTTGGAATTATTTATTTCTTCCTGTATTATTTTATCTTCAGTTTCCTGATCAAAAAGTTTAACTTCAAGACACCGGGACGTGAAGATGATGATACAGAGACAAAATTATATACAAAGGCAGATGTAAATGCCAGAAAAGAAGCAGGAAAAGAAACAGCAGGGAATACAGGAACCGCAGATCCGGTAAGTGAGGCAATCACACAGGGACTTGGCGGAAAGAAAAATATCAGTGATGTGGATTGTTGTGCAACAAGACTTCGTATCACAGTTCATGACGCAGCCCGCGTAAATGATGAGATCATCAAGACAACAGGTTCCAGAGGAATCGTGAAAAAGGGACAGGGTGTCCAGATCATTTATGGTCCTCAGGTAACTGTGATTAAGTCTAAACTGGAAGATTATCTGGAAACAGCTCCGGATGAATATTATGAGAGCGCTGCTGTGTCAGAAGAGAATTCAGCCGAAGAAAATACAGATACTGTAAATGAAAATAATAAAACACGGGAAAAAGTGGTAAATACAATTGTTGTATCCAGCCCGATCACCGGTATGGCAGGCGATATTACAACCTGTCCGGATGAAGGATTTGCAGGAAAAATGATGGGTGACGGAGCCGTTGTTACACCGGAAGATGCTGTGATCTGCGCACCGGAAGATGGAGAAGTGCTTTTCGTATTTGAAACAAAGCATGCACTTGGATTCCAGACAGAAAGCGGACTTGGCATGCTGCTTCACATCGGTATTGATACCGTATCTCTGAACGGTGAAGGATTTGAAGTATTTGTAGAAAATGGTCAGAAAGTGAAAAAAGGTGATCCGCTTATGAAGATCGATATTCCATTCTTGGCTTCACATGCACCGTCTCTTTGTTCGCCGGTACTTTGTACAGAACTGGAAGAGAATCAGAGCGTACGTCTCCTTGCAACGGGAGAAGTAAAAGCCGGCGATCCATTATTTGCCGTAGACACAGTAGAATAGAACAGCGAAAGCTGTTTTAATAATGACGGCGCTTTGAAAAGCAAAGCGCTGTCAAAAGATAAACTAAAATGAAAAAAGAAAAGGAGAATTTATCATGAAAGAATTTAAGTATGTAGTAACAGATGCACAGGGAATCCACGCAAGACCAGCAGGAATTCTGGTAAAAGCAATTGCAAAAAAAACTTCAGATATT
>NZ_JAQDKN010000022.1:0-235 GCF_027662015.1 Coprococcus sp. AM100_B19A | reverse complement strand
CGAAGACGAAGAAGAAGCAATCGCGGAAATCCAGAAAGTATTAGAGGAGAATCTGTAGGATTATGATTACACTAAGTGGTAAAAGTGTTTTTGGTGGCGTAGCCATCGGGAAGATCGCTTTCTATAAAAGACAGGAAAAGCAGGTAAGACGGTATCGTGTAGAGGATACCGAAGCGGAGGTGGCACGTTTTGAGGATGCCCAGGAGACTGCGATCGCACAGCTCGGTGAGTTGTA
>NZ_JAQDKN010000021.1:0-49421 GCF_027662015.1 Coprococcus sp. AM100_B19A | reverse complement strand
TCAGGGTTAGAGCTTCATGATGTTTTGGAACAGGCAGGAGACGAAGGTGTGGATCTTGATGCTATGGAAGAGGGAGAGATTGCAACATTTGAAGCAGTTTCAGCTTATTCAGCAAGAAGTACACAGCAGGTAACAATTGAAAAAGGACCACTGTATAGATATGCAGATTATAATCTTGGAACCTATCTGACAGAGCCGTACTATATCAGCTACGGAAACGTCAGAGCAATTGCGTATTGTGTACAGCCAGCTAAGCCAGGACCTGGATCTGGAAATTATACAATTACAAAGATTGGAGACAATCAGGCGTTAGCAAAAGTGTGTTATTACGGCACAGATGCCGCAGGGAGCGAAAGCTTTTTTGCGAATAAACACACGGATTTTTCAGAAGGAAAAAGATTCATCATCATTCACATGGCTGCATCATATGCCAACGGAAGCAGTGATGCATTTTACGGAACCAATGCTACAGGAGAGGCTTTGGCAAAAGAACTCTATAATTATTGTGTGAATAAGCCGGAAATACCAGATGTAGCGATGTCATTTTCAAAGCCGGATGTAAAAGCTTATGTAGATAGAAATGTTCAGAGAACGGAGAACATTAAGTTCAACGCATCTTCCCAGCAGAAAATCACAATGGACTTACCAAAAGGAGTAAAGCTCCATAATGTATCTACTGGAACCGTAAGTGCGGCAGGTGCAAGCGTAACAATTGGAGGAGGAACCACGTTTTATCTCTCAGCTCCTCTGACACAGACAAGAGATGTAAGTGATACTTTTTCTGCAAAAATGAAGGGAAGTATTACAAAAGATTATTCAGCATATAAATTGACTACGAATGCAAGTGTTCAGGATCTGGCATTTGTATTTGGAGAAGGTGTTGCTGATGAAAAATATGTAAGCTTAAAGGTCTCATGGATTGAACAGGCTACGATCGAAATCGTAAAGAAAGACGATACAGCGAATGTCAATCTTGCAGGTGCAGTATTTGGCGTTTACAGCGATGAGGCTTGTACAAAGCTGATCACTCAGATGCCTGCAACAGATAAGAATGGAAAATCCTCTGTTACGATTATCAAGACACAGGATACCGTTTATCTGAAAGAAATCACACCACCACATGGATATGTAGTAACTGCAACGGCAACACATGTAAAACTGGTAGCAAGTAAGACCTCAGCTGTAACCGTGGAAAATAAGGAGCAGCTTGCAGAGCTTACTGTTTATAAAGAAGGTCAGGTGCTTACCGGAGCAGAAGTCAGTGAGAGTGGAACCGTATTCCATTATGAGAACCGCAGACAAAAAAATGCTGTTTACAACGTGTATGCCGGAGCAGATATTGTGACTGCGTATGGTACAAAAGTGTACAGCAAAGGTGATCTGGTGAAAGAAAATCTGACAACAGGTGAGAATGGCTCTGTTACCCTGAAGAATCTCCATCTAGGAACTTATGTGGTAAAAGAAGCAAAAGCACCGGACAACTTCTATAATGGCGGCGAAGAAAAGACAGTGACGCTGACTTATGCCGGACAGAATAAAGAAGTTGTATTTGCGGATGTCACCTTCAACAATGAGCGTCAGAAAGCAGAAGTCACTGTAGTAAAACAGGATAAAGATACAAAGAAACCGCTGGAAGGTGGTATTTTCGCCCTGTATGCGGCAGACGATATCAAAAATGCAGATGGTGTAGTTGTTGTAAAGAAAGGCACCCTGATTGAGAAAGCCACTACCGGTGAGGATGGAAAGGCAAAATTCACAGCAGATCTGCCTATCAATCATTCCTATTCCGTAAAAGAAGACCAGGCACCAGAAGGCTATGTAAGAAATACAGAAGACGTGTATACGTTCAAGTTCTCTTACACCAATGATAAAGAAGCAACCGTATCTTTCGCCCATACCTTCAGCAATGACCGTGTGACAGCAAAAATCAATTTATTCAAAGTTGATAAAGAAACAGGAAAAGCCGTTCCGCAGGGCGATGCAACACTGAAAGGTGCAGTCTACGGATTATATGCCCGTGAAGATATCGTGCATCCGGATGGAGCAACCGGTGTGATTTATAAAGCAGGGGAACAGGTGGCTTCTCTTACAACGGATGAAAAAGGACAGGCTTCTGTAGATGGCTTATATCTTGGCAAATATTACGTCAAGGAGATCACACCACCGACCGGATACCTGGCAGATACAGAAGAACATGATCTTGAATGTAGTTATGAAGGTGATATGACTGCAGAAGTAAAAAGAGAATGCATTTCCAGTGAACAGGTGATCAAGCAGCCGTTCCAGATTATCAAAGCAGCCAACAATGGAAAGACCGATGCAGATCTGTTATCCGGAGCCGGATTTACAGTTTATCTGAAATCTTCCCTTACAAAGAAAGCAGATGGAAGCTATGATTTTGATTCTGCTAAACCAGTAGTGAGTGGAGAAAACGGAGCTACTGAGATTTTTACAGATGAAAAAGGTTATGCCTGCAGTATTCCATTACCATTTGGAAGCTATATTGTCCGTGAAACAACAACACCACACAATTACAAGCCAGTCGATGATTTTGAAGTGAATATCACAGAGAACCATCCGAATGAGCCACAGATCTGGCGTGTGCTTCTGGACAAAGAGTTCAAGGCAAAATTGAAAATTGTGAAAAAAGACGATGAAACAAAGAAATCAGTCCTGATTGCAGGAACAGAATTTAAGGTATATGACCTGGATAACAAAAAATATGTGGAGCAGGTAACTACTTATCCTGTGACAACCACACACAAGTCCTATTTTACAGACAGTCAGGGTTATCTGATCATGCCAAAGAACCTGAAAATCGGACATTACCGGATTGAGGAAGTCAACGCACCGGAAGGGTACACAATCAACAAGAATTATATGGAGATTGCTGTTGATGCAAACACTGCTTATCAGATGGATTCAGAAAGCGGCGATGCCATTATCACAGTTGATTACGAGAATCATCCGGTAAAAGGAAAGCTGACGATCTATAAAAAAGGTGAGATGCTGAGTGGATTCAAAAAGGATTTTGTTTATGAAGAAAAATATCTGAAAGGTGCAGAGTTTAACGTCTATGCAGCGGAAAATATCTACACACCGGATTATCAGAAAGATGAAAATGGAAACAGACAGCTGATTTATGCAAAAGATGCTCTGGTAACAACGGTAACGACCGGGGAAGACGGAAAAGCAGTTGCAGATAACCTGCCGCTTGGTTCTTACTATGTGGTAGAAAAAACAGCACCGGAAGGATTTGTTCTGAACCATGACAGATCGGATGTAGCATTTGTCTATGCAGATCAGGATACACCTGTGATCGAACAGGAAGTGACTGTTGGTGATGACAGACAGAAAGTTGCAATCCAGGTAGAAAAACAGGATGCAGAAAACGGAGCAACGGTAGAAGGTGCAGTCTTTGGCATTTATAACAAAGATGATATCAAAGCAGAAGGCAAAGTCATTGTCAACGCTGATACCCTGTTACAGGAAATGACTTCTGATAAAGATGGAATTGCTTCCTGTACGCTGGATCTGCCACTCGGACAGTATTATGTAAAAGAGTTAAAGGCACCGGCAGGATTCGTTTCTTCCGATGAAGTTCTGAATCTGGATGCTTCTTATCAGGGACAGGACGTGAAGACAGTAAAACTGAAAACAGTGAAGAAGAATCAGCCGACAACGGTTGAAATTACAAAATCAGATGTGACAACAGGTGTGGAACTGGATGGAGCAAAACTCACCGTTCTTGATAGAGAGGGGAATGTCGTAGATCAGTGGACTTCTGTAAAAGACCAGCCACATGTGATTAAACGACTGACCGTTGGGGAGGAATATACCCTTCGTGAAGAAATCGCACCGTATGGATATCTGAAAGCAACGGATGTGAAGTTCACACTGGAAGATACCGCAGAGATTCAGAAGGTAGAGATGAAAGATGAAGTGCCGACAGGACTTTTAATCATCAACAAAAATGGAGAATTTTTGGATAAAGTGACACTTCTGGACAATGTAAAAGGCACTGTGGAGCATCTCTTCGAATATGTAACCGGAAGCCTTACAGATGTGACTTTCGATGTATTTGCTGCGGAAGATATCAAAGCGGCAGATGGTGTCAGCAAAGATTATTACAAAGCAGATGAAAAAGTAGGAACTATTACTACAGATTCCAATGGTATTGCACAGATGGATAATCTCCCGGCAGGCAAATACTATGTGAAAGAAGTTAAAACTGCCCATGGCTATGTATTGGATGGAGAACCGAGATATGTTGATCTTTCCTACCGTGATCAGGACACACCGGTAATCACTTATGATGAAAAATGGCAGAATACCCGTCAGAAAGTAAAGGTTACTGTTCTGAAGAAAGAAAAAGATACAGACCGTGTTCTTGCAGGCGGCGTCTTCGGCCTTTATACCAGTGAAGATATCAAAAATGTAAACGGAGATGTGTTGCTTGAGAAAGATTCCCTCATCGAGCAGAAAGCAACCGATGAGAAAGGACAGATCACTTTTGCGGCAGATCTTCCAGTAGATGGAAAATATTATGTAAAAGAGAACAGTGCACCGGACGGATTTGTGACAACGGAAGAAGTGCAGGAGTTTACCTTTGAATATGCCGGAGAAGATCAGGCAGAAGTAAGCTATGATTTTACGTTTGAAAATCAGCCGACCACAGTGGAACTGACAAAAACAGACCTGACCACAGGCAAAGAACTTCCAGGTGCACACCTGAAAGTGACGGATGCAGATGGAAATGTTGTGGATGAATGGACTTCTACAGAAGAATCTCATGTGATCAAAGAACTTGTTGTAGGTAATGAGTATACCATGACGGAAACAAAACCGGCAGACGGATATGTTACTGCAGAGAGCATTACCTTTACGGTTGAGAATACAGCTGAGATTCAGAAGCATGAGATGAAAGATGATGTGACCAAGGTTCAGATCAGCAAGACAGATATCACAGGAGATACAGAGATTCCTGGTGCAAAACTAACGATTCTTGATAAGGACGATCAGGTAGTAGAGAGCTGGACTTCCACAGAGGAGGCACACTATATTGAAAAACTGCCAATTGGTAGATACACCTTACGAGAGGAACAGGCACCAAAAGGATATCTTTTGACATCGGATGTGACATTTGAGGTGAAGGATACTGGAGAAATCCAGAAAGTGGTTATGAAAGATGATACTGCCAAGGGAAAAGTCATTCTCAATAAGACAGATAAATCATCTGGGGAACCGCTGAAAGGAGTAGAATTTGAATTCCGTGACAGCAAAGGAAAGGTCCTGGAAACCTTAAAAACAGATGCTGCCGGTCATGCCGAGAGTAAGCTGTATGAGATTGCCGCATTCAAGAACGGCAAATATGATACAGCAATCAAGTATTATCTGGTGGAGACAAAAACACTGGATGGATACACACTGGATCAGACCAAGCATGAAGTGACATTTGCCTACGCAGACGACAGTACGCCGGTTGTAGAAGTTACTTTCAATCTGACAAATGAGAAACCGGAAGTTCCGGAAACACCAAGCACACCAGATGTGCCGCAGTCCCATGAAGAGACGAAGGTATCAGATGCACCGAAGACAGGAGATAACACAAATATCTGGCTGCCGATTCTGCTTCTGCTTATCTCTACCGGAGGCATGGCAGGACTTTATATCAGCAGAAAGAAAATCAGAAAACAGTAATCCTCAGTAAAGGGGGCCCTGAATCAGGGCTCCCTTTAAAATACAAAAATTCACAGAAAGGGACAGAAAAATATGATGAAAACAATGGAAAAGAGACAGGAAGCAAGAAAGAACCAGGAGAGAACTTTAAAAAGAATGATGGCTTATCAGAAAAAAGCCGAGCAGATGGTCAGCAGGAAAAGAATGAACCATCACATGATCAGAAAGGGGTAAAAGCGTATGATGAACAGAAAAGAATTTTATGAATATGTCAAAGATAATGTAAAAGACTATTTGCCGGATTCATATCAGAATGGAGAAATCCGTATTGAAGAAGTTGCAAAAAATAATGGATTAAGGTTGACTGGCATTTCAATTCCACAGGGTGATCAAAGAGCTGTGCCGATGGTATATCTGGATTCTCTTTATATGGAATATGTCAATGGAAAAAATCTGGATTCCTGTGTGGGTGATGTGGCAGATATGCGTATTGAAGTGCAGGACAAAGCGGCATTTATCAATATGGGTCTTCCGGATATTTTGGATTATGAAAAAATGAAGGACAAATTACAGGTGAGAATCTGTGACCGGGAATGGAATGAAGAACGCCTGGCTGATAAAGTTGTTACCGAACATGGAGATTTTGCAGCATATTACGCAGTGAATGTGGAAGAAAACGAGGGAGGAATTGGTAGTATTCCGGTTACTGTCAATCTTATGAATGAATGGGGTGTGACAGCAGAACAAATCCAGGCAGATGCAGTGGCGGCAGACAGAAATCGTGGTGTTGTTTTGATGGACATGAATGAAATGATAAAATCCATGATTTTTGGTGAAGAAGCAGAAAATCTTTTGAATGAAAAACTGAATGTTGAAGCAATGGAAAATCCAATGTTCTGTCTTTCAAATGCACAAAAAATGAATGGTGCATCACTGTTACTGCAGGAAGATATTCGTAAGCAGATCGGTGAATGCCTGGGAAGTGATTATTTTGTTCTTCCCTCTTCAATTCATGAGGTGCTGATTCTTCCTGATAACGGAATGTTTGAAGTACCGGAATTAAATGCCATGGTACAGGAAGTCAATGAGACGCAGGTAGAGAGGCAGGAACAGCTTTCGGATAAGGTTCAGTTCTGTGATGGAAAGACAGCAGTTATGGAAAATGCCGAACGCAGGGAAGCACGTCTGGAGAAAGAAAAAGCAGCAGAAAAAGCAACTGGGAGAACAGAAGCAAAAGGTGGAATCCATGGAAAACTGGAGAAAGCCAAGGCGGAGATCAAAGCAAAAGGGACAGATACAATCCCAAAGAATAGGGCGAAAGACCTTGCCTCAGTATTATAACGAGAAATAACGATGATTTTGAGGGGACTGTGTGAGCAGTCCCTAATTTTATGAAGATGGAGGAGAAAAGAATATGGACTGGTGTTTATATGGTGATGATAAAAGAAAGGAAATGGATAGAGATTTAAAACCGGAATATCTTTTGGATGACTTACGGAGATATCAGGATGTATTTGGTGAAGAATTTGGTGTAAAAGAGCTTCTTATGCTGGAGGATATCCGGGTAAAGGCTATGATTGCCGGAGCACTTGCAGATATGCCGGAATTTCTTATTGATCAGATTGGAAAAGCAAGTAACAGTAGTAATTTTCCTTCTATGACAAGGGCAATGGAACGGATTGCCGATGTTGTAGAAGAAAAGTGGGAAGAAGAAAGGGAGTAACAGATGGCAAATAAATTATATGCAATGGAACTTCTGACGGAGGAAGTGGCAAAGGATGTTGCTGCCAATCCGCAGGAATGGATGCGGTTTCTAAATACTGCATCCAGGCTGTACCGGTACACTTTTCCGGAACAGCTCTTGATCTATGCACAGCGTCCGGGAGCAACAGCCGTGGCATCCATGGAAATCTGGAACCAGAAGATGTACCGATGGATTAAAAAGGGGTCTAAAGGAATTGCCCTGATAGATAACACATCCGGACCAAAAACGAAACTCCGATATGTTTTTGATGTGCAGGATACTTATAAGGTAAAAAATCTGGGCAGAGATCCGCAGTTATGGAATCTTAATCCAGAAGGAGAACAACTGGTGGCAGATTATCTGCAGGAGCGGCTGGCACTGGAAGCAACAGAGGGAGGATTAGCAGAGGTTCTTCACCAGGCGGCAGAAGAAAGTGTGCAGGCCTGGTTGCCGGATGCTTTCGACGAACTGCAAATGGATGTAGCCGGCACTTTTCTGGAAGATCTGGATGAACAGAATCAGAAAGTGGAGTTCCGGGAACTGATGACAAACAGTGTCTGGTATGTGTTACTGAACCGATGCGGACTGGATGTGCAGGAATATCTTGATGCAGAGGATTTTCGTCATATTACAGATTTTAACCAGTTAAAGGTTATTGGACACCTTGGAAGTTCTGTGAATGAGATCAGCAGACCGGTATTGATGCAGATTGGACGATATGTGTTGAATGACTTGGAAAAAGATCTGAAAACGGTTGCAAAAGAAAAAGAAGTAGCTTATAATGAATTTAACACGTTAATTCGTGAAAGTAAAACAAGGAACACAGAAGATAGAGGAGAAAATAAGGAGGAAACAGAGCATGAGAGAGATCACTTACAGCCAGAATGGAGAGTACCAGATTCCGGATATCAGTCTGGAGGAGACGAGAGGAACGATCGGGAAGTACGGATTGATGAGGAAAGAGTATCTGAGAAACCACAAAGTAGCCAGATTCAACATTCTGACCTTACAGAACCGTCTGGACAGTCATCTGATGGAAATCGACAGCCAGGCAAGGCAGAGAGTAGACAACCTGATGTCAGAACTTCTGGAGAAAAACCCGGCACCGGACAAAATGGCAGACGGGATGGCATGGACCAGACACATGAACCAGATCAAAGCACAGGCAGAGGAACTGGTAATTCAGGAGATTATTTACAATTAAGTCTGTTCCCGACAGAAGAGGAACAGTTAGGAGAAATAAGGAAAGCGGCAGCTGCATTAGAACAGCCAGCCGCTTTTCTTATTTCTGATGAAGTAGTAGATGATATTCTCCGCACGGGAAGTGGACAGAAAAATACACTGTTTCATATTACGGCAAGACTGATTGAAGGTCTGGATAATGAAGAAATGCAGAACTTCCTGAAGGAGGAATATGAAACAGGTGGAAAAGGATTTACCATAGATGGACAGAAAATCAGTATCTGGTATGACAATGATGGTATCCGTATCCGACGGGGAGATTCCGCCAGAAGAAACTTTGATCGCATGGTTACGTGGGAAGAAGCGGCGGACAGAATCCGGGATATGTATGAGGATAGAAGTTACGTGGATAATCTGATTTCCAATAACGCCATTGAACAGGAGCAGGAAGAAATGACCAATCTTCTTGCACTCCATTTTCGGGATACCAGCAGAAACCGGGAGGAGCAGCAATCATATTCGGATTGGCAGGATGTCGTGCGGGAAGCTTGGACAGATTCAGCGGAAGCAGATGCAATTGCCCATCGCTTTGAATGGCTGCAGAAAGATATGGATGAGAATCCAGAAGATTATCGCAGGTGGGAGATTCAGCATAATCCGGAATATTTCCAGCGTTTTCAGGATCTCCAGAGGGAGCGTTCCTGGGTAGACCAGAAATTTACGGTCGAACGTCCGGCCCTTTCCTTTATCACACAGGATGAGATAGATGCAGTCCTTAGAAGAGGCGGGATCACTGCCGGAGGACGGAATCGGATCTATGAGTATTTCATGGAACATCACGATATAAAGGATGCAGCTGAGTTTCTGAAAAATGAGTATGGTACAGGTGGAGCAGCACCTGGGATACCGGGAGCGTATGAATCCGATGCTTCCCATGATGCGAAAGGATTAAAACTTGCGAAAGGGAAGATTGGCAGTCCAGATGTAGAAGTTCTATTAAAGTGGAATAAGGTTGCAGAACGTGTCCGTCAGCTGATTCGCACCGATGATTTCTTATCACCGGAAGAACTGGAAAAGTATGAAGAACGGCAGGAAGCACAGAGACAGGCGGATCTGGAAGGAGCTCAGCAGGCTTTGGAAGTGGAGCAGGAAGGCTCTGATCAGCAGGAAATACGAGAGGAAAATCAGGAACCGTCGGAAGTTGAGACACAACCGGAAGCAGTAGAAGATGCAGAAAAAAAGGAAGATATAACACCAGAACAGTCTGATATTCCAGCAACAAACTTCCATATCACAGATGATGAACTGGGACAGGGAACACCAAAGGAAAAGTTCCGTGCTAATATCATGGCAATCCAGCTTTTAAAGAAATGCGAGGAAGAAAACCGCAATGCCACACCAGACGAACAGGAGATTTTATCCCGATATGTAGGCTGGGGAGGTCTTGCTGATGCTTTCGATGAAACAAAATCCGCATGGGAGACGGAATATCTGGAATTAAAGACAGTCCTTACACCGGAAGAATATGCAGCAGCCAGAGCTTCTACCTTAAATGCCCATTACACACAGCCAATCGTGATTGAAAGTATGTATCAGGCGTTGGAAAATCTGGGATTTACAAAAGGAAATATCCTGGAGCCATCCATGGGTGTTGGTAACTTCTTTGGAATGCTTCCTGAGAAGCTGAACCAGTCAAAACTCTATGGTGTGGAACTGGACAGTATCAGCGGTAGAATTGCAAAACTGCTTTACCCAGATGCCAATATCCAGATTAAAGGTTTTGAGAAGACAGATTATCCGAATGATTTCTTCGATGTGGCAATCGGAAATGTGCCATTTGGAGCTTATAAAGTGAATGACAGGCAATATGACCGCTATAATTTTATGATTCACGATTATTTTCTGGCAAAGACAATCGACCAGTTGCGTCCGGGTGGTGTGGCAGCTTTGATCACAACAAAAGGAACCATGGATAAAGCATCACCGGAAGTCCGAAAGTATCTGGCAGAACGTGCCGATCTCCTTGGAGCCATCCGCCTGCCGAACACAGCATTCAAAGCAAATGCAGGAACGGAAGTCAGTGCAGATATTTTATTCTTCCAGAAGCGTGACAGCATGACAAAAGAGATGCCGGAGTGGGTGAATCTTGGAAGTGATGCCAATGGAATTACGGTCAATCAGTATTTTGCAGACCATCCGGAAATGATTCTGGGTGAGATGAAAGAGGTATCCGGTCCGTATGGTATGGAAACAACCTGTATGCCGATAGAAGGTGCTGATCTTGAAGTCCAGCTTGCAGAAGCTGTCAGGAATATTCATGGAAATATGGCACCTGCAGTTGATGTGGATGCAGAACTGGATGATGTACCAGAGAGTATCCCGGCAGATCCGAATGTTCGTAATTACAGTTATGCGGTTGTAGATGATCAGGTATATTACCGTGTTAACTCTCTGATGAATCAGGTAAAGATGCCTGCCGCTACTGCAGAACGTGTAAAAGGTATGGTGGAGATCCGAGACACGGTGCGTGAACTGATTGCCATGCAGATGGAAGAATCCGTAACAGATGAAGAAATTCACAAACAGCAGGAGAAATTGAATCAAGTATATGATGCTTACACAGCAAAGTATGGAGTCATCGGAAGTAATGCAAACAAGCGGGCGTTTTCTGATGACGCTTCTTATTGTCTGTTGTGTTCTCTGGAAGACCTGAACGAAGATGGAACATTGAAGCGAAAAGCAGACATGTTTACGAAACGAACCATCAAAAAGGCAGTGGCGGTAACCAGTGTGGAAACTGCGACAGAAGCCTTAGCATTATCATTGAATGAAAGAGCAAAGGTGGATCTGTCCTATATGGCACAGCTGACAGGAAAGACAGAAGAAAAAATCACGGAGGAACTGGTTGGAGTTATATTTAAGAACCCACTGACAGACCAGTGGGAGAGTGGAGATGAGTATTTATCTGGAAATGTCAGGGAGAAGTTAAACACAGCAAGAACCTTTGCAGAGAATCACCCGGAATTCACACCGAATGTCCGTGCATTGGAAGCAGTTCAGCCAAGAGAACTGGAAGCATCTGAAATCGAAGTAAGGATTGGAGCAACCTGGATTGAACCATCGGATTATCAGGACTTTATGAGGGAACTGCTTCATACTCCGTGGTATCTTGCACAGAAGGAGATACAGGTAAAATATTCTGAGGTGAATGGTGAGTGGCGGATTACCGGGAAAAATGCAGACAGTCCAAGAAATGCGTTTGCCTATGCAACGTATGGAACCGAGAGGGCAAATGCTTACCGGATTCTGGAAGATACACTGAATCTGAAAGATGTTCGTATCTATGATAAGAGTGTCAATGAAAATGGGGATGAGATTCGTGTCCTCAATAAAAAAGAAACTATGCTGGCATCACAGAAACAGGATGCCATGAAAGCAGCATTTAAGGATTGGATTTTCAAAGATCAACAGAGACGTGAAAGACTGGTAAGAGTTTATAATGAACGGTTTAACAGTATCCGTCCCCGTGAATACGATGGCAGTCATCTGACTTTCCCAGGAATGAACCCGGAAATTGAACTTCGCCCACATCAGAAAAATGCTGTCGCACATCAGCTTTACGGGGATAATGTGCTTCTGGCTCATGTAGTAGGAGCTGGGAAGACCTACGAGATGGTAGCGGCTGCAATGGAGAGCAAACGTCTGGGATTATCACAAAAGAATCTATTTGTCGTGCCGAACCATCTGACAGAGCAGTGGGGAGCCGAGTTCCTGCAGTTATATCCGGGAGCCAATATCCTGGTGGCAACCAAGAAAGATTTTGAACCGGCGAACCGGAAAAAGTTCTGTGCCAGAATCGCTATGGGAAACTATGATGCGATTATCATCGGTCATTCCCAGTTTGAGCGTATCCCAATCTCTGATGAGAGGCAGGAAGCCATGCTGCGGAAGCAGATTGACGATCTGGAAATCGCAATCCAGAGTGCAAGATATGAGCAGGATGGCGGCCGCTATACGGTAAAGCAGATTGAAAAGACCAGAAAAACGCTGATGACAAGACTGGAGAAGCTGAATCAGAAAGAGAAAAAGGATAATGTAGTTACCTTTGAAGAACTGGGAGTGGATCATCTGTATGTAGACGAGGCACACAGTTATAAAAATGCGTTCCTTTATACAAAAATGAGAAATGTAGCCGGAATTGCCCAGAACGAAGCACAGAAATCAGCAGATATGTTTAATAAATGTCAGTATCTGGATGAGATTACCGGTGGAAAAGGCATTACCTTTGCAACGGGCACACCGATCAGCAACAGCATGACGGAACTTTATGTCATGCAGAGATATCTGCAGAACAGCAAATTACAGAATATGGGCTTGGGATTATTTGATTCCTGGGCATCCACGTTTGGAGAGGTTGTGACCAGCATTGAACTTGCACCGGAAGGAACCGGATACCGAGCAAAATCCAGATTCGCCAGATTCTATAATATCCCGGAACTGATGAATATGTTCAAGGAGATTGCAGATATCAAGACTTCGGATCAGTTGAATCTTCCAGTACCGGAAGCGGAATACGAAACTGTAGTATTGAAACCAACAGAACAGCAGAAAGAAATCGTAGCAAGCCTAGGAGAGCGTGCGGAAGTGGTAAGAAACGGTGGCGTAGATGCTAGTGTAGACAATATGCTGAAAATTACCAATGACGGAAGAAAACTGGCACTGGATCAGCGATTGGTCAATGAACTATTGCCAGACGATCCGGGCAGTAAAGTGTCGGTCTGTGCAGAAAAAAGCTATGAAATCTGGAAAGATACAGTTGTACAGAAATCGGCGCAGATCATTTTTTGTGACTTGAGCACACCGAAAGGCGATGGCAGTTTCAATGTTTACGATGACTTGAAACAGAAGCTGATGGCGAAAGGTGTACCGGAAAAAGAAATTGCATTCATTCATGATGCAAATACCGAAGCAAAGAAGACGGAGCTGTTTGGAAAAGTAAAATCTGGGCAGGTTCGTTTTTTGATTGGTTCAACAGCAAAGATGGGTGCCGGTACCAACGTGCAGGATCGTCTGATTGCTCTGCATCATCTGGATATTGGCTGGAAACCGTCTGATCTGGAGCAGAGGGAAGGACGTATCATCCGGCAGGGAAATCACAATAAAAAGGTTCATATCTTTCGGTATGTGACAGAATCCACCTTCGACAGCTACATGTGGCAGTTGATCGAAAATAAACAGAAGTTCATCTCCCAGATTATGACGAGCAAAGCACCGGTCAGAAGCTGCGAAGATGTGGACGAAGCGGCACTGTCCTATGCAGAGGTTAAGGCACTGGCAACTGGAAATCCGGCAGTAAAAGAAAAGATGGCACTGGACGTGGATGTGGCAAAACTGAAACTTTTAAAAGCCAATCACATGAATAACCAGTACCGTCTGGAAGATGATATTGCAAGAAATTTTCCACAGCAGATTGCAAAATTGACCGAGACTATTGATAGCTACAAAGCGGATATTGCCCATTATCAGGAGCATAAAATCACAGATCCAGAACAGTTTTCCATGGAGATCAGCGGCAAAGTATTTACAGAAAAGAAAGAAGCAGGAGCGGCACTACTGGCAGTCTGCAAGGACATGAAAGCAGTCGATGCAGCAATGGATATCGGAAACTATCAGGGATTCAACATGAGAATCCAGTTCGACAGCTGGAGTAAGGAGTTTATCCTGTCTGTGAAGCATGAATCGGTATCGAAAGTTCATTTGGGAGCAGATGCCCTGGGAAATATCACCCGTATCAATAATCTTCTGGAAAGCTATCCGGAGAAACTGGCAGAAGCGGAGCAACGATTGGAAACGGTACAGGAGCAGCTTACAAATGCCAAAGAGGAAGTTGGAAAGCCATTCACAAAAGAAGAGGAACTGAACCAGAAACTGGAGCGACTGTCAGAACTAAATGCCCTTCTTAATATGGATGAACGGGAAGACACAGAAGCAGAGCAGTCAGAATCGAAAGAGAAAGAAGAACGACCGGCACGTGGTTCTATCCATGAGAAATTGCAGATTTATAAAGAAAAAAGCCAGCGGGAAAGCGAGAATGGCAGGGAAGATAGAAAAAGGGACTTCGGTCTGGAATAAGAAAACAGGAAAGATGGCATAATTTGGTAGAAAGAATGTTCTGCCGGTTATGCCACTTTTGGGAATACAGGAGGAACTTATATGGCGAGAAACATGATAACAGGAATAGAAACGCAGAAAATGCAGGAATATACACAGGAACAAATAGACCGTGCAGAACACATGGGAATAGCAATTCCAGCGGACGTAAAAGAACAGATTTTTGAATATGCAAATCTGGTTGGCGAAGAAGAGAAAGTAAGGACGCTGGTAAGAAATCTGGCAGATGCAGTCAATCGGTCAGATGAAGATAGAGTAGAGGAACTTCTGGATGATGCCCAAATGGATATTCAGGACTTACCAGATCCAACCATAGGCAAGCTGGAACTTCGGGATTATGGATATACAGCAGAGGATATGGTGCCGCTTAGAAAAGCAGCAGCCCTGGATTATCACAGAATGGGTTCTAAAATCTATTGCCTGGGTAGTGATGGCAGCAAGGGAGAGTATGCAAGTAAAGAAATGATACAGGCACATGAAGGGCTGTTTGGCATGGAATCACAGATGTGGGAACGGATAAGGGATCAGGATCTGGATTATGCAGATGAAGATTTTGGAGCATTTCAGGAGCCGATGAATGTGATTGGACAGGAAGAAGCTCTGAAATTATATGATGCCGGAGCAGATATCTATCTGATTACCAATTTTTCATCACCAATCTATGTTACAGAGCGAATGGAGATTGAACGAGGTCCGGAGCATTATCAGATGTCTACAGAAGAACTGGAACGATTCCGCAATTTGGAATGGGAGATGCAGAAATATCCGCAGATTCAGTCTTTGAAAGAGGCAAATCTGCTATTAGGGACAAGACGAACATTCGGTATTTATCAAATAAGAGATGGTTTGCCAGGTGAAAACTATGCGTTTATGAATATGAGCTTCATTGAAAGTCACGGGATGCAGATTAAAAAAGAAGACTATGAACTGGTCTATGTGGGAGAATTATTTGGAAATATGTCGCTAGATGATATATTTGAACGATTCAACATCGACAGACCAGAAGACTTTCGAGGACATTCCCTGTCTGTCAGTGATATCGTAGTTCTGAATGAGGGGGGAAAGGTAACCGCTCATTTTGTAGACAGTATCAGTTTTGAACAGCTAGATTCTTTCCTGAATCTGGAAGAACAGGTTCTTAGTGAACTGGCATATGAGGTAGGAGAACGTTACTTTGCTATTCAGAGAACAGAAGGAGGATATGATTATTCCTTTTACGATGAAGATTTCCGCCTGATGGATGGTGGCGTCTATGAAAATGGTGAAATTTCTATTGAAGAAGCGGCAGAGGAACTTTTGGAAGACGAAGGATGGACTGGAGAACGCATCCGTGGGGATTATGATCAGTTGATGAAAAAGGTAGAAGAAATGGATGAGGTTGTAATGGCAGAGATTCAGAAAAGCCAGGGCGAATATAAGCCATTGGCAAAGGTAGAAGAACTGGAAGAGGCAAATTATAACATGATTGATAATGTCCTCAATAATATGCCACCGAAGAAAGAACCGTATCTGGAATACTTTGCCGCAGAATGTGATGAGTTCCATGATATGGGAGCTTATGAAAAAAGTACCGATGTTAATCAGATTGCTGCGGTTTATGAAAAATATAGGGAGAATCCTGAGAATGCCTATCGAGTATGCAGTATGGGGATTATCTATCGTGATCCGGAAGACAGTTACTATGATGATGCTGAATTTGCAATCGTAAAAGGAAATACAGTACTTGGAAATCTGATGGACGATGTTCGATTTTATGGAGAACTTGCACTGATACGGGAAGGGATTGAGAAAATTCATGATGCATTGCCGGACTATAAGTATGTACCAATGCGGGATGTTCGGGAAGCAATGTATCCAGAGAAGATGACCACAGAACAGTTGGCAGAGGCATTGGATGAGATTGCAGAAGCTTTTGATCCGTATGAGTATCGAGATAATGTGGAGACGGGAGAAAATACGGTACAAGAGGTGATGTTGGATTTGCAGAGTGGCAATACACATTCTTATATTTCTTATCTGAAGGATATTGTAGACGAAGAATGTGACCAGTCTGTGCGTGCAGGTGTATTGATTGAAAGACTGAAAGTCTATGAGCCGGAGTTTCCAAAGAATCTGGAACCAATGGTGTATGTAAACTATTGTGAAGAAAGTGCTCTCATGAATCCAAGATGTCAGAAGTTATCCGAGCTGGATGCAAAAACAGCAGAAATGGATAAAGAATGGTATGCAAAACGTGATTCGAAGACAGAGGAACCTACAAAAATCACAAAGATATATGTGACTGTATATTATGCGGAAAAAGGTGAACAGATGCTGCATCATTTCAAGAAGTCAATAGATATTGGAAATGGACATGGCGGTATTGTGAGTCAGTTGAAGTATGATAATGAAATGAAGCTTACAGATGAGTATTGGATCAATTACCAGAAAGGTAAAGGAAGTGAAGAGTTCCAAAAATATATGGAAGATCTGACAGACATGCAGAATCATGTGCTTCCGTATCTGCAGAGCTTTTGCAATCTGGAAGAAAAAGGTGTGAAAGAGAGACGAGAACAGCAGATAACGGAAAGAAATGAAGGAAGAGCAGATGAGCGGGGAACAAGTACCGAAGCGAATGCAGTGGTCAAGGATGCAGGAAAAGCAGATAGGAAACAGGTACAACAGAAGCAGGCGGTAGTTGGAAAAGATAAGAAATTATCCATTCATGAACGGCTTGAGATTAATAAGAGGATTATTCAAGAAAAGCAGGGAAAAGATAAGCCGGAGAGAGGGGCTGATCGGGGTGTGAGATAAGTATAATATTATAATTCTAATGAAGGATGTAGGGAGTCAATCCCTGCATCCTTTTTTAATGCGTAAATATGGATTGAACGTTATAATGAAAGCAGATTGGAGATGTTTTTCTTCTAACCACACCAATTAGGAAAAGAGTATCTGTAGCAGATAAATTCAAAAGGTTTGTGAATAAATTAAAAAAGATATTCAATATTTGAAAAAAGATATGTGATATTTGTAAATGCGAATTGTACAAGGAGTTTTTTGTGTGATAAAATAATTTTGATATTGATTGCACATTAAACGGAGGAAAAGAGGATGGCAATTAGTTATAATGGATTATGGAAACAGTTAATTGACCACGGAATGAAAAAAGGAGATTTGTGTGCCAAGACTGGTCTTAGCTCCAGTACAATAGCAAAGATGACAAACTGCGAGTCGGTGAAACTATCTGTTTTGGAAAAAATCTGCAAAGAGTTGGATTGTAACTTTGGAGATTTGATTGACTATGTACCAGATAACAAAGAAAAGTAAATTACCTTATGGAGGAAAATGTAAATGGCTACGAGAAGTGCAAAAATAGATCAGAAAGCAGACCTAATATGGGCAATAGCAGATAAGCTTACCGGTGTATATAAACCACATGAATATGGAGATGTTATATTACCACTTACAGTAATCAGACGTTTTGACTGTATTCTCTCAGATACGAAGGATGCGGTATTACAGAAATACGATGAAGTAAAGAATCTTCCAATGAAAGATATTTTACTTCGTAAGGCTTCAAAAAAGGATTTTTACAATACAAGTAAATATACATTTGAAAGACTTATGGATGATCCTGACCACATTGAGGAGAATTTTAGAGAGTATCTGAATAAATTTTCAGCAAATGTGCGGGATATTCTGGAAAAATTTAAGTTTGATGGACACATCACAACGATGGCAAATAAGGGGATTCTGTATATTGTTTTAAAGGAATATACAACAGACTGCAGATTGCCGGCCGAAACGGACATTTGTGCCATATTCGGCGGACACCTAAAGACATAATCAGCGGACAGCCGAGGACATATTAACCGGCCAAAAATCTCCAGATATAATAGAAATATCTCCTGTAAAAACGGAGAAATATTATATCTGGAGGTCCAACTATGGATTACAAAAAAGTGCTAAGGCTCCGCTTCGTGAACCGTCTTAGTTGCCGTGAGATTGCCGAAAGCTGTGGCGATTGCGGCAAAACATCTGTCAATGAGTTTCTAAAGCGTTTTGACGCATGCCCGGAACTCACATATCCTCTTTCTGAGGATGTTACCAATGAGTACATTGAGGGCTTGCTCTACAAGAAGTCCGGTGTACCAGCCGACAAGCTTCTTTATCGAGATTTTAACAAAGAAGCCGTATACAAAGCTCTCGCACGCAAGGGAGAGACTCTGAAGCATCTTTGGCAAAAATACAATGCCATTGGCATTGTAGACGGGAAAAAGCCTATGAGCTACCGTCAGTATTGCAGGCGTTATAGCGAATGGGCAGATTCAAAACAGCTGACATTTCATATCCAGCGTTACCCTGGCGTAAACCTTGAGCTGGACTATGCAGGGAAACAGCTGTATCTGCATAATCGCCGAAATCCGGAAGAAACCACGAAAGTCACCATTTTTATTGCAGCTCTTACTTACAGCGATTACTTTTACGCTGAAGGGATGACCGAGTGTGACATCAAAAACTGGATCCGGGTTAACAACAATGCTCTTGCCTATTTTGGAGGAGTAACGCCAACTATTACCCCAGACAATTGCAAAGTAGCGGTTGCGAAAAACAAGGATTGGATCAGTCCTGTTCTGAATAAAGATTTCCAGGCATGGGCAGAGCATAATGATACGGTTCTGACGCCTGCAAAGGTCAAATCACCTCGTTGGAAGCCGGTTGTAGAAGGCCACGTGAAGATCGTTACCATGCACATCCTTGTGGATATGGAGGATATGATCTTTTACTCCCTGGACGACTTAAATCGCGTCTTGATGGAAAAGGTTGCTGCTGAGAACCGCAAGCCCTTTGAAGGGCTTACCTATTCCCGGTACGATCTCTTTGCAACAGAAGAGAAGGAGACTCTTCTGCCTCTTCCATCCAGTCGATTCGAATACCTGGAACGGAAGACCGTTAAAGTAGCACAAGATTTCTCCTTCACCTTCGACAAAGTCCATTATAGCATGCCACGCAAATATCTGCGACAGGAACTAGAGATTCGGGCCGGAGAAAAGGAAATCTATGTTTACAACAAGCACGGCGATTACATCCGAACTCATAATCGAAGCTATACACCAAAGGATTGGGTAATCATTCCAACCGATATGCCTGCAGAGTACAAAGACTACGGCTATTGGAATGTTCCTTATTTTCAGCAGAAAGCATCTGCTATCGGTCCAAGCACACGTGCTTTAATCGATGCGGTGATCCGTAAATACGCTTATCCAGTGCAGTCATTTCGCAGTTGTTTTGGTATTCTGCGCTATGCTGAGAAATACAATCCAGAGACATTGGAAAGCTGCTGTAAAGATGCCGTCTTAGCAGGGAAATGTAACTATTCCTATATCTGTAATACCATCTCCACCTACCACAAGGAGCCACCGAAAGACACTCCCTCTCAGAATAAAAGTAAGGAGTCTCCTTCATCGAGTATATCCGGCACATACAAAGATGACGACAGCAAGTATTCCCTTAAGAACCTGTTGAAACGTCAGGAAACGGAGGCTGGCAATGAAGAATCCTAATGCAGATATCTACGAAATGCTGGACACCCTTTCCCTTCCGGTGGCAGCTCAGCGCTTTATGGAACTCTCTAAAAGCCCGGAACTCTGCAATTATACCGCAATGCAGTTCATTCGTGAGGTTCTGGAACCACAATACATAGAAACACTCAACAATCGATTCGAAACGAATCTGAGGCTCAGCAGCCTGATCAATAAAGGGGCTCAAGTCGAGAACCTCAAGACTGGGAATGGACGAATCTATAATGATGCTACGGTGCAACAGATCTTGCAATTCCACTTCGCTGAGAATAGACAGAATGTCGGAATCTATGGCATAACCGGTGCAGGAAAGTCCTATTTTCTTTCCGCATGTTGTGTGGAGGCATGCCGTAGGAACTATCGCTGTAAGTTTGTGGATTATAGTGATCTGCTGGATGAACTGATCGTCCTGAATCGCCAGGAAGATCTTAACAAGTATCGTAAGAGGATCAAGTATTATGCCCGGATACAGTTACTGTTCATTGATGATTTCTCCATAAGCCGGTACTCCGAAGAGGGGATCAAAATCCTCTATCATCTCCTGAAACTTCGGGATGATCTCGGAACATCTACCCTTTTCAGTTGTCAGTACTCCCCTGATGAATGGGGTAATACACTGAGTTATGAACCGGAATGTTACGGAAAGCTTGATGGAATTCGTCGCAGGCTTACCACCGGCTTTACTGTACTTATTGAGAAGGCATAGGACTTAAGACACCTACAAACTATACTGATTGGCAGAGTGGACAAACGTCCTCTCTGCTGATCTACTGGGCTGTCCGTTTAATATGGCCCAGACTGTCCGGGAAATGCGGCCCTGCTGGCCGCGGAAAGTGGCCGTATGCACAGACAGAGGAAATCTTCATCCGAATGAAATCTCTAACCTTGAAATGGGATATATTTTTGAAGAAATTATAAGAAGATTCTCTGAGTCTCATAATGAAGATGCAGGACAGCATTACACTCCAAGAGAAGTTATCCAACTTATGGTTAATATTCTCTTCTATGATGATAATGACATCCTTTCTGGCAATAATGTGGCAAAGACAATTTATGATCCTGCCTGTGGAACCGGAGGTATGCTTTCTGTAGCAGAGGAATATTTACATAGTCTGAATGCATCTACAGAGCTTGTATCGTTCGGTCAGGAAATCAATGACCAGACATTTGCAATCTGTAAGGCTGATATGCTGATTAAGGGTAACAATGCTGATTATATCAAGGACGGAAACACATTATCGGATGACCAGTTTGCAGGCAGTACCTTTGACTATATCCTTTCAAATCCGCCGTTTGGACGTGAATGGAAGAATGAAAAGGCAAAAGTAGAGGAAGAGGCTAAGCTTGGCTTTGGAGGAAGATTTGGAGCAGGACTTCCGGCTGCAAGCGATGGACAGATGCTTTTCCTTATGACAGCAATATCAAAAATGAAAGATATTGATAAGGGTGGAAGTAGAATTGCAATCATTCATAATGGTTCACCACTCTTTACAGGAGATGCAGGAAGCGGACCTTCTGAAATCAGAAGACATATCCTTGAAAATGATTTGCTTGAGGCAATCATTGCTTTACCGAATGATATTTTCTACAACACAGGAATTGCAACCTATATCTGGGTATTGTCAAATAAAAAGGCAGGTACAGTCAGAGAGGGGAAAGTACAGCTTATCAATGCCAATGAGATGTTTGTGAAGAGAAGAAAAGCATTGGGAAATAAGCGAAATGATATATCTGAGGAGGATATCGCTGAGATTACAAAGATATATGGTGATTTTAAAGCGAGTGAAATCAGCCAGATTTACGATAACGAGGATTTTGGTTATACAAAGATAACAGTAGAAAGACCGCTCCGTGATGACGAGGGAAATCTTGTTCTAAAAAAAGGTAAAAAACAGCCCGATAAAAATCTTCGAGATACAGAAAATGTACCTTTGAAAGAGGATATCAAAGAATATTTTGAGAGGGAAGTATTGCCATTTGCACCAGATGCATGGATTGATGAGAAAAAATCAAAGGTGGGATATGAGATTCCGTTTACAAGATATTTCTACAAGTATGAAGCACCAAGACCATCTGCAGAAATCATGACAGAGATTATGGATTTAGAGATAGAATTATCTGGAAGTCTTGAGGAGGTATTTGACCTATGAGAGAGATGAGAGATAGCGGAGTAGAATGGATTGGAGAGATACCAAAAGATTGGAATTGTTGTAAACAGAAATATAGATTTACACTTATAAATGGACGTGCATTTAAGGATAATGAATTCGAAGAAGATGGAACTTATAGAATTTTGAGGGTGGGCAATTTATTTTCAAATCCAGTTTGGTATTCGTCAAGTTTAGAATTGGAGCCTGATAAGTATTGTGAAAAGGGAGATTTGATTTATGCTTGGTCAATGTCATATGAAGTGCTTGAGGTTGAAAAACAGGATGATACAAGGGTACTTCTGTTGTCGGCTACACCATATAAATTGTATTCTACCCTTGAAGAGATAGATGAAAATCAGCTTGATGAGCATTATGCAGAGTTTTTTCAGGTTATGAACTTTCTTTTTGATGATGAAGTCAAAGACATTAAATTTAAGGAAGTGTGGAAGAATTATTCCCATGCTCTAAGTGAGTTGAAGGCAGGGGACAGTGCAATTATCCGTATGAAGGAGCTGGCAGAAAATGCCATGTATCAGGGAGTCAGCAGGACAGAGCGTATATCTGTCATGGATTCCGGTGATTATACGGATGACAGCAGCGTGAAGCATCATTTGCAAATAGATGAAAATGACATAAACTCCTATATACAGATGTCACGATTGTTGTCAAAAAC
This sequence comes from Coprococcus sp. AM100_B19A, assembly GCF_027662015.1. Lineage (NCBI taxonomy): Bacteria > Bacillati > Bacillota > Clostridia > Lachnospirales > Lachnospiraceae > Coprococcus > Coprococcus sp. AM100_B19A. Next base: position 26,258 of record NZ_JAQDKN010000021.1, on the reverse strand, counting down.
GGATTCAAATCATTCTTTACCGGTAGATTATGCAAAGAGCTGTCCGTATCTTATGTCCTTTATGAAGAAATATAAGATTAAAGAGCAGATTGAAAAATATTATATAAAACATCCAGATGAATTTGGAAGTGAAAGAGAACAATGTCTCTTGTGGCTGAATCGCAATAAAATCAATAAATATGATGAACTGCCGAAAACCAATGCAAGGCTTGAGGCACTGAAAGAAAAAGCATTTACCGGCGGTGCAGAAAAATATCTGTGGATTCCTCCATCACTGCCATATTATGAGATGCAGGGAGCATATAAAAACAGCAAAGGCTTTTCAAAAATACTTGTATTTTCTGCATGGGAGATGGTTCCACGAATGATAGGTGCGCTTGTTTCCTATGAGGCGGAAAGACTTACAGTTGGAAAACTGGTACATCAGATAAAGAATCAGGATAAGAAGAATACGGGGTATTTTGCGGATGGTTCGAGACGATACCCGGTGGCAAGGCTCAGGTTTAATGTTTCAAATGGAGAAGTAAGAGGCATGAGCCTGTTTGCATTGCTTTATCCTTCAAAGACACTTTCTGATATGTATTTACCGATTGAGTCATTGAATAATCATGAATCATTAGAAGTAATAGAGAAATCTGTACGGCTGAAACTGAAAGAGAAGCTTGCGATAATCGAAGAAAAGTATGGTGATTCGGGTAACAATAAGGAAGATGCCAGGTGGTATTATCTTGCACCGATGCTCATGGATGGAGTCATCTATGCAAAGCATTGGATAGAGGATATTGTGTGGGAAATGAATACAGACGAAGAGGATACAACATCTGAGGTCAGAAGCAGTTCAAAGGATAAGAGAAATAAGGGCTTTATTGCTCATATTGATAAGCTAAGAAGTTATTTGGATGCCCCGGAGGAGATTCATCTTGGAAGAAAGCCGGAGGATCTTCTGGAAACATTGGTAAATATGGTACTGGGTTCGCCAGCAATATGCATTTATCGTTCTAATGGAAGAAGCACAGCCAGAGCAACATCGCTTGCAAAGGTATTTGTCAATAATTTCAATTTGCCGGAGTCAACAGCTATCATTGATCTTGCTTATGGCAGATGCAGGGATGATAATTCCCATTGGCAGAATGTACTTAAATACTGTAAAGATGGCTGTTTTCAGGCAATGATTGATGAATATATCCATATGCTGAAAGAAACAGCAGGTTTTCAGTCGGATGGAAATCAGTATCAGATTGTGCATGACATGATGATGGATTCATTGAAGATACATACAGCCACCTATATCGCTGATACTTATCCTGATTTCAAAAAACGTATTAACGGAGCTGACAGGAAGAGTGATGGATGTCGAATAAGGTCGAGTTATGCAGTTGGATTTACAAAGGATGCAGGAGATAATTCCAAGGTAGTCATGCGTAAAGAAAATATCAGAAATGCCTTTAACTCACCAATGCGTCCATTTGTGCTCGCCACAACATCAATCGGACAGGAAGGATTGGATTTTCATAATTATTGTCGTGTGATTATGCACTGGAATCTTCCAAGTAATCCCATAGATGTAGGACGGATTTTGCGGACATTCAAAATAAAAAAGAATGTGGAGGTAACAGACAATGGCAAAATCATTATTTGAGGAACTGGGCGGCAAATACGAAAGGCAAGGGGATTATTTGATACCGTGCTTAACTGTACCCGCCGAAGAAGAACAGGCAATAGGCATCTGGGGGCAACGGCATTTAGATTATCTAAAACAGTACCGTAAAGTTACATACACCAATCTTCTTACAAGCGGCAGGCTAAACGCCTACCTTGCCGACATCAACAGACAGGCACAGGAACGCTTTGAAAGGCTCATAGAGGGTATGAAACAGGCACAGGGCATAACGGAACAGCTAAAGGCAGAAAACGCCTTAGAATGGACAGGATGCCTCAATAACATAAGGGCTTGTGCGAGGGAGATTGTGGAAAAGGAAATTATTTTTGCATAAACAGATGATTAGTGGCAGGGGGAAATCCTGCCGCTTTTTCTGCTTTAGTTTGTCAGCTTGACAAATAAAGGGTTAAGGAATATAATTAGATTCAGTATTATACAAGGAGTTAATAAATATGCGGCAAGGTATTCTTAAATAAACTGTCAATTTGATAGTGGGAACAAAAAGTAGCAGTCCCGTTTCACTTTTAATATGGGGCTTAGTTTTTTGTACCCAGTTTAAGAATACTTTTATCATGTAATTTTATATGCCCGAAAACATATAAGTGTTTTGGGGCTATTGGAGTTATTTACCCAGTGATAGGAGTATTTATCACTGGGTATTTTTATGCCCTTTTTTGGGTGTTGATAGGAGGAAAATCACATGAAAATAATTAACTTAGGCATTCTGGCTCACGTTGACGCAGGAAAGACAACATTAACGGAAAGTTTATTGTATACCAGTGGTGCAATTGCAGAACTAGGGAGCGTAGATGAAGGCACAACAAGGACAGATACAATGAATTTGGAGCGTCAAAGGGGAATCACTATCCAGACAGCAGTGACATCTTTTCAGTGGGAGGATGTAAAAGTCAACATTATAGATACGCCAGGCCATATGGATTTTTTGGCGGAAGTATACCGTTCTTTATCCGTATTAGACGGAGCAGTATTATTAGTTTCTGCAAAGGATGGCATACAGGCACAGACCCGTATACTGTTTCATGCACTACAGATAATGAAGATTCCGACAATTTTTTTCATCAATAAAATTGACCAAGAGGGGATTGATTTGCCAATGGTATATCGGGAAATGAAAGCAAAGCTTTCTTCGGAAATTATAGTGAAGCAAAAGGTTGGGCAGCATCCCCATATAAATGTAACGGACAATGACGATATGGAACAGTGGGATGCGGTAATTATGGGAAACGATGAACTATTAGAGAAATATATGTCAGGGAAACCGTTTAAAATGTCAGAACTGGAACAGGAAGAAAACAGGAGATTCCAAAACGGAACGTTATTTCCCGTTTATCACGGAAGCGCTAAAAACAATCTGGGGATTCGGCAGCTTATAGAAGTAATTGCCAGTAAATTTTATTCATCAACGCCTGAAGGTCAATCTGAACTATGCGGGCAGGTTTTTAAGATTGAATATTCAGAGAAAAGGCGGCGTTTTGTTTATGTGCGTATATATAGCGGAACATTGCATTTGAGGGATGTTATTAGAATATCTGAAAAAGAGAAAATAAAAATCACAGAAATGTGTATTCCGTCAAATGGTGAAATCGTCCCGGCTGACCATGCCTGTCCGGGAGAAATTGTTATTTTAGCTGATGATACTTTGAAACTGAACGACATTCTGGGAAATGAAAAACTCCTGCCTCACAAAACATGGATTGATAATCCCATGCCATTACTTCGGACAACGGTAGAGCCGCAAAAGCCGGAGCAAAGGGAAGCCCTGTTAAATGCCCTCGCAGAGATTGCTGATACAGACCCTCTTTTGCATTTTGACATTGATACTGTTACACATGAGATTATGTTATCTTTTTTGGGGAATGTGCAGATGGAAGTCATTTGTGCCATCCTTGAGGAAAAATATCATGTGGAGGCAGAAATAAAAGAGCCTACTGTTATATATATGGAAAGACCGCTTAGAAAAGCAGAATATACCATCCACATAGAAGTCCCGCCAAATCCTTTCTGGGCTTCTGTCGGGTTGTCCATAGAGCCGCTCCCTATTGGAAGCGGAGTGCAGTATGAAAGCAGAGTTTCACTTGGATATTTAAATCAATCGTTCCAAAATGCGGTTATGGAGGGGGTTCTTTATGGCTGCGAGCAGGGGCTGTATGGATGGAAAGTGACAGACTGTAAAATCTGTTTTGAATATGGATTGTATTATAGTCCTGTAAGTACCCCCGCAGACTTTCGGCTGCTTTCCCCTATCGTATTGGAGCAGGCTTTAAAAAAAGCAGGGACAGAACTATTAGAGCCATATCTCCACTTTGAAATTTATGCACCGCAGGAATATCTCTCACGGGCGTATCATGATGCTCCAAGGTATTGTGCAGATATTGTAAGTACTCAGATAAAGAATGACGAGGTCATTCTGAAAGGAGAAATCCCTGCTAGATGTATTCAAGAATACAGGAACGATTTAACTTATTTCACAAATGGGCAGGGAGTCTGCTTGACAGAGTTAAAAGGATACCAGCCAGCTATTGGTAAATTTATTTGCCAACCCCGCCGCCCGAATAGCCGTATAGATAAGGTTCGGCATATGTTCCACAAGTTAGCTTAACAGCTTGCAAAAGTCATATAAAATGAGATTTGAAAGGATTAGAGACTAATTATGATGAAATGCGAATGGATATTGTGTCCTGTTTGTGGGAGCAAAACCCGTAATAAAATTAGGAAGGACACTGTTTTGGAGAATTATCCCCTTTATTGTCCAAAATGCAGACAAGAAAGATTGATTAAAGTTGACAACTTGAAGATAACTGTCATCAAAGAGCCAGACGCTTAAGACGCAGAGCCGATGAAATTGTGGAACAATTCACGAATCATCGGCTCTTTTTGTTTCGTATTTGAAAGAACAAACTCACCAAATAAAAAAAACGATATTCGGGTGGGTTATTTTGTTATACCCTAAATTACCCTCTGAATTTGTTTTTAAATTTGGAGGGATTTTTTTATGTCCTTTTTTCGGGCAGTTATCTATCTGCTCATACGAAGCAAAATTTATCAATACATAGCATATCAGAGAACGGCAGGAAACCAGTTAAAAAAATTTCTGCCAGTGCAACGGTACTTCTCACCTTGAAAGTAGAAGTACAATCTCCATACAATAGAATTACTATTTCCTATAACCGTAAAGGTCACAGAGCCTTTGCGGTTTTTCTTTTGTCGATTTTTGTTGGAAAGTGCCGTAGGGCTGTTTCTGATATGCGGTGTCGTTCTCCGCCTCTCCATCTGGATTTTTTACATTTCAAAAATTCAGATGGGAGGTATTTATGGTGAAATATGCACCAAGAAAGGTATATATCAGAGAAAGTGGCGGCTATGTGGAATTATCCTACACGGAGTTCTGCCGTTGCAGGGAATCCGACCAGACCTATATGGACAAGCTGTTTATCCCCATTCAAGGCTGTCTGCTTGAAGTCGTGAGGGAGCAATACACAGACTTCTACCGTGACAAGGAACGGTGGCGTTATCTGCAAAAATTAGATACAAAGAATAGACTGCTATCTCTCGACGGATTTACGGACAGCGAGGGGAATCCTCTGGACTTTATCACTGATGAAGCGGTGGACATTGCAGAAACCGTTGTCAATGCGGTCATGGTGGACAGGCTGAAAGCCGCCCTGCCTTTGCTGTCGGATAGTGAACAGGAGCTGATACAGGCAATCTTTTTTGACGGACTTTCCGAGCGTGAAGTCGGGGCGAGGTTGGGCATAACCCAGAGCGTTGTAAACAAACGCAAAGCCAGAATCCTAATAAAACTAAGAAAGATAATAGAAAATTAAAATTTAAGGCGTTCAGCCCCCTTGTTTTTTCCTTTGGGAAGATGAGGGGGCTTTTCTCTGCCCTCTCAATCAATTCTGATTGGAGGAAGTAAGAATGGCATACAACCACGGACGGGAGGACAGGAAATGGCGTATCTGGAAAGAAGCGGAGGAAAAGCTGCTGCGTGAGTGCGGCGTTGATGAAGCGACCATTGAGCAGATACGCATGGCGGACAGGGCAGACTTCAATTCCAACAGGCGGTTTTACCGATGGACGAATGACGTTGCGGAATATCTTGAGGACATGGCAGGCAGGGAGCGGCAGGCGGAAGTGGGTACGGTTGCGGAGTTACTGGAAGAGATTGAGAGCGAAAATCTCTATCAAGTATTAGTCACGGTGGACGGGCGTACCTTGAAAATCGTCCTGCTGAAAATGCAGGGGTATTCCACAAAGGAGATTGCCCCGCTTGTGCATTTGACGACTGGTGCCATCTATGCGAGGTTAGACCATCTGCGGAAGAAGCTGCGGAAAATTTTATAGCTTCTAAAACAGCCTGCCATCCTGCGGGCTACTGGGTGAGGGATGGAAATCCCCTCACTCATTTTTTGCAGGAGGACAACAGGATGGCATACAGGGTTAAGGCATACACGCTTCGGGAGGAATCCACGGAAAGCGGCACAAGGTATTTTATCAGCTTTAAGGACGGGCAGGGCAAATCCCACGAGTTGGAAGTGTCGGAACAGTTCTTTATGGAGTTTCGGCAGATGGAGCGCAGGAACAGGAATCTTTTCTAATGGGACGAGCGGCACAGGGAGTTTAACGAGGTATGGGACGAAACCCTTTACAGACGGGCGTTGCGTGTGCCTAAGAGCCTTGATGAACGCATGGTTGAGGAAGAACGGAATGAAACGCTCTATAAGGCGGTTGGGAGCCTTCCAGAGATACAAAGGCGGCGTTTCCTGCTCTACTACGAGTATGAGTTCAATTTTTACCAAATCGCCGCTATGGAGCATTGCACCGCTTCGGCAATACAGAAATCTGTTGCGATTGCAAAGGAGAAAGTAAAGGCGGAAATTGAAGAAATATCTCCAACCGTGACCGACACCGCCCGAAAAAGAAATCTGTTTTTTATTTGTGTGGGATTGGCGGCATTACATACTCTCACTTTTTTCCGTGGGAGTAAATCTATTTTTAAGGAGGTCAACGCCTATGTGCAACGAAAACAAAGACACCGCCCGAAAGGAGGAAAGCCATGCAGAAGTTACAGACAGTCAACGCCGAAACGCTCCTTTATGAACCGCAAACCATCCTTTGTGGTGGACAGCCTTATCCCGACAGGCTTATCGCTGTTCTGCGGCTCACAGAAGATAGGCAAAAGCTGGCTCATGCTGAAGCTATGCTTATGCGTGTCGCAGGGAATCCCTTTATGGGATATGCCGACAATGGAGGGCGATGTGCTTTACCTCTGCCTTGAGGACACGTTCTGCCGCATACAGGACAGGTTATTTCGTTTGACGGACGAAGCAAGCGGGCGGCTCCACTTTGCCGTGGCAAGCTGCAAGCTGTCAGACGGTCTTATCGTGCAGCTTGAAGATTATCTGAAAGATTACCCAGACAGCAGGCTCATTGTCATTGATACCTTGCAGAAAGTCCGTACAGCTTCAAAAGACAATGCCTATGCAAGCGACTATGGGGACATCTCCCTCATCAAAGACTTTGCCGACAGGCACTCTCTGGCGGTCATTGTCGTACACCACATCCGAAAGCAGAATGACAGCGACGTGTTCAACAAGGTGTCTGGGACGACAGGATTAACGGGGAGTGCGGACGCTACCTTTGTTCTGGAAAAGGAGAAACGTGCGTCTGACACCGCCAAGCTGTATGTGACGGGCAGGGACACGCCTTATCAGGAATACACGCTGCGTTTCCGTGATTGCCGTTGGGAGCTTGTGGAGCGGAAAACGCAGGAGCAGCTTGCGAAAGAAACGATACCAGATGTCCTTTTTCGGTTGGTGGATTTTATGAGGGATAAGGAAGAATGGATAGGCACGGCAACGGAACTGTTAGCCGCTATGGGGGAAACGGAAACCATACCCACGGTGATTACGAAATGGCTGAATGAATACCGCACCACATTTTTAAGCGAGAACCGTATCTGCTACCAGTACAGCCGCAGGAAAGACGGCAGGCGGATTGCCCTTGCAAGGAGGGCGGGTGACAGCGGTGATGGTGGTGACAGCGATATTAGGATACCCCCCTGTTACTGTCATTGACGCTTAAAGCCATGTAAAGCTGGCGGCTCTGCCCTGCGGGTGACAGCAGTGACGGTGGTGACAGTGATTTTAGGATACCCTGCCGCTGTCATCCCTACGGGAGAACACCCCGTAAACGCAAAATGCAGGCGTGAGATTTACTCGCCCTTTTCGGTCGTGTAAAACCACCCCTGCGGTCAGAAAAATCATTCCGATTTTTCCGACTGCGTTTACAGGGTGTAACACACTACACTTTGCCCTGCAAAGTCGTGTGCCAGACGTTCCCTCTGGACTCCCTTAAGGCAGGGCTGTGCCCTGCTATCCTACGCCTTACGGCTTCGGATAAAAGAATGGCGGCATGACGGTGACGGCTCTTGCGAGGGGGGTATCCCAAAAACACCGTCATCATCGACATGACCGTCATGCAGGGGGTGAGGGTGACAGTTGCGGCAGTCGGCAGGGGGTATCCCAAAACTGCTGTCACCACCGTCACCGCTGTCACCCCAAAGGACGGTCACCCGCCGAAAGAAAGGAGGAATCCGCCTATGCCTTATGCAATCCTGCGTTTCCAGAAACGAAAAGCGGGCGGCGTTGCGGCTTGTGAACGCCACAACGAGCGGAAGAAAGAAGCCTACAAAAGCAACCCAGATATAGATATGGAACGCTCTAAAAACAATTACCATCTCATAGCACCACCAAAGTACACCTACAAGAAAGAGATTAACCGCATGGTAGCCGAAGCGGGGTGCAGGACAAGGAAAGACAGCGTGATGATGGTGGAAACGCTCATCACAGCTTCACCAGAATTTATGAACCAGTTACCGCCCGAAGAACAAAAAGCGTATTTCCAGACGGCTCTTGACTTCATTTCGGAGCGTGTTGGAAAGCAGAATATCCTCTCCGCTGTCGTCCATATGGACGAGAGAACGCCCCATATGCACCTCTGCTTTGTGCCGATTACGCCAGACAATAAGCTGTCAGCGAAAGCTATCTTAGGCAACCAGAAATCATTATCCGAGTGGCAGACCGCCTACCATGAGCGGATGTCCTCACGGTGGAATCAGCTTGAACGGGGGCAGTCCTCAATGGAAACCAAGCGGAAACACGTCCCCACATGGCTCTATAAATTAGGCGGCAGGCTTGATAAACAGTATGAAGAAATCGTGTCTGCCCTATCCGACATCAACGCCTTTAACGCAGGGAAGAAAAGGGATAAAGCGTTAGATTTACTCTCTGCATGGCTGCCAGACGTGGAGAAATTCTCTAAGGAAATCGGGAAACAGCAGGCGTATATCGACAGTTTGAAAGAGAGAATTGGGCAGGAATCAGACTATGCGGGGCGTATGCGTGATGAAAAGTACGAGCAGGAACTAAAGGTGCAGAAAGCGAATCAGAAGATATTTGAATTGCAGAGAACCAACGAGCAGATGGGGCGGCTGCTGTCAAAAATACCGCCCGAAGTGTTGGAAGAATTGCAGAAAAATCATAGAAGCAGAGCGAAAGAAAGGTAGATATGTGAATGAAGAAACAGGATTTTAAGGTGTTAAAGACCAAAGACTTGTACCCGTTCCCCGACAATCCGTTTCATGTGGCAGAAGATGAAACACTGTCAGAGTTAGCGGAAAGCATCAAGGAATTTGGCATTGTCACGCCGATAATCACACGCCCGAAAGAGGACGGGGACGGTTATGAAGTGATTGCAGGACAGCGGCGTGTCCGTGCTTCTGAACTTGCAGGGATAAATACCGTGCCTGCGTTTGTCCTGCCCTTAGACCGTGACCGAGCCATCATCACCCTTGTAGACAGCAATTTGCAGCGTGAGAATATCCTGCCATCGGAGCGGGCGTTTGCTTACAAGATGAAATCCGAAGCCATGAAGCGGCAGGGTTTCCGCACAGACTTAACCTCGTCACAAGTTGTGACGAAGTTGCGGACGGACGACAAGGTGGCACAGGGCTTCGGCGTGGGCAGGATGACCGTGCAGCGTTTTATCCGCCTGACGGAACTGATACCGCCGATTTTGCAGATGGTGGACGAGGGGAAAATCGCCCTCACGCCTGCGGTGGAACTGTCCTTCTTGAAGAAAGACGAGCAGGAAAACCTCTTTGCCACGATGGAGAGCGAAGAAGCAACGCCCTCACTCTCACAGGCACAGCGGATGAAACAGTTAAGCCAGAGCGGGCGGCTTGACATGGATACGATATTTGCGATTATGACGGAGGAAAAGGGCAACCAGAAAGAAACCTTGAAAATCAACACAAGCAAGCTGAAAAAATACTTTCCGAAGAACACAACGCCGAAGCAGATGGAGGAAACCATCATCAAACTTTTGGAGCGTCGCTCATATCCAAGAAGTAGGACAAAAGGATAATGTCGCGTTTCCTTTCGGGCAAAGCGTTAAGGGCTTCGGCAAGCAGTTCATTTTTGACGAGTACATCAAAGCCGGACACTTGAAAACGGAAATAATCGCTTTCGTATTCGTCCGTTGTGAAAAGCTGCGCGAGTTCGCTTTCGCTCAAATCCGAAAAAGTAACTTCGCGTGCTGCGCGTTTCGCAAGAGTGCGGCGGTGGCTTTTCGCTTCGCCGACCAAAGTTTTCTTTGCTAATGCGTCGTACTGATGTTGTATTCTTTCCTTGTCGGAAGAAGATAGCTCCATAGAGTTCACCTCCTTCTCGCGTGGAGTAGAGGACGGGAGTTAAGGGCTTGTCCTCTCTGCCCCTTTCGCTCCGTACCCGTTCGGGAGATGGCTCTTGAGTGCGCTTTTCAGAAAAAAGTTGAAAAAAGCAAAATGCGCCCGTCCGCAAGACGCGGACGGGCGCAAAGGAAATGTAAGCAGTAGCTAAATGTATTGACAGTTCACATTCATAGCCGGAATATCCCGCTTGCGGAGCATAGCTTTTTTTGACCGCAAAGCATTAGGCGGGTTACAGTAAATAAAAATGGACACGGCGATACCTCCCCGATACCGCCGTATCCTTAAAAAAGGGCGACTTTAATACACTACCCGCAATCCATTCTATAATAGGGAACAGCGGCTTTTGCGCAATATTAAATAAAAAAGCCGATAACACATAGGTTTTTTGACCTAATGCGTTATCGGCTCTGCGTCTATGCGTCTGGCACTTTTAATCATTTTTTTTTGAATTTATTATATGTGTTAGCTAACTGTCCACAAGCCGCGTTAATCTCTCTGCCATGAGAAACTCTCATAGTAACTTCAAGTCCTGCTTGCTCTAATTGATGTTTGAATGCAACTATTTCCCGTTTCTGTGGTGCTTTAATTCTTGAATTGCTTGTTGGGTTGTATTGTAACACGTTAATCATAACTTTTTTGCCCCGAAACCATTTTGCAAGTTGTCTTACATCTGAGGGCCGGTCATTTATACCCGGTAAAAGCAAATACGCAAAGACAATTTTGCGATTATGCCTTTCAGAATAGGATAAGGCTTGCTTAACAACATCTTCAATAGCATATATGCGCATGTGAGGAATAATACGATTTCTTGCAGATTGTGTTGCTGCGTGTAAAGATATTGTCAACTGAATTTTAAGATGTTCCTCGCGCAATTTTTTTAATTGATCGACCGGACCAACTGTTGATATGGTAATGCCGTCGGTTGGAAAGTTGAGCCCATATCTATCTCGGAGAATATGGATTGCTTTTATCAAGTTGTCATAATTGAATAAAGGCTCTCCCATACCCATAAAAACGATACGGTTTACTTTTCGACGCAACAATATAATCTGTTGTACGATTTCTGACGATGTTAGATTACGAACAAAGCCATTTCGCCCGGACTCACAAAAAATACAACCAACAGGACAACCGACTTGTGTGCTCACGCAAACAGTTCCACCATCTCGCCGCTTGATAAAAACCGTTTCAATGTATTTGTTGTCTTTCAGTTCGTAAACATACTTTTCAGTATCACTGCTTTTGCAAATATTTTTTACCAACATTGATAGATTTTTTTTGCGTGGTAATTGCTTATATAATTCTTCATATAAGGCTTTTGCTTCATTCTCGCCAATAACTTCCGACATTTCTTTGTAAGTAAATCCGTATGGATCATTCCGTACTTCCGCAGGCGTATATTTAGGTAAACGTTTCATTTTTATATCCTTTCTTCTAAATAATAAAAGTTTGTTTTTCTGTATTTTTGATTACAATCTCTAATTTTTCTACATCAATGATATGCGTCAATTTGCATTTAGGGCAGAAAAGAGGAAAATCTTTTAATACAGTATTATGAAATACTTGAACTCTCGTCTTTCCGTTACAAATCGGACATTTTATCCAATATTTTTTAAGCATTATATTTCACTCGTCCTTTTTACACAAAAAAATGCTGGTCAATCCTCAACATGAGCATTGACCTGCATTTATAATGCACAGAGCAGTACAACAAAACTAAGGCATAGCTTGCACTATGTCTATACTATATCTATACGTCGTTAGTTTTTTGTATAGCATCCGCAAAATAAGCATGACAAAAAAGCCCATGTTGAAAATGGGAAAATCCTTTTTTTCAATGCTTATCTAATACGCATGCTATGCAACATAAACGCCGCCTCCTTTTACATAAATTTTATTTTATCAGAAAATCAGTCTACTGTCAATACACAACAGGAAGTATTTAACCTAATGATATGAATTGTGTGGACATATCCAAAAAGAAAGGTGAACTGTAAAATGTAACAGGGTGAATGAAAATGGCAAAAAGACCCGTACCATTGTACGACTTTAAGGCTTTCGGGGCAGCTATAAAAGCCGCGAGAAATGAATACGGCGAGAGCCGCAAAAAGGTAAGCGACGAGTTATATATTTCCCCGCGCTACCTTGCGAATATCGAGAACAAGGGACAACAGCCGAGTTTACAGGTATTCTATGACCTTGTAACCCGGTATCATATTTCGGTAGATCAATTTTTCTTCCCGAACAGCAATGCGGAGAAATCCACCGGGCGGCGGCAGCTTGACGCGCTGCTGGACGGTATGAGCGATAAAGGCATACGGATTGTAACCGCAACAGCAAGGGAGATAACGGAAGTCGAAAAAGCAGAGGATTAACCTCACAATATGAGAAATCGGGAGATTGCAGCGCATGGCGGCTGCAATCTTTTTTTGCGTCCAAAATCAAAGGAACGCGCAACAAATACCGCCTTTCGGTGGGGGTATGGAGTAGATAGCAAGCACAGCAAACGAGTACCCGTTTGCGGAAAATGCTTGTTGGGATAATCCCAAACCCTTATACCGAAAGGCGGTGCGGAAATGGAAAACCGAAAGAGAAATATACAGATGAAGTTTTACGTTACGGAAGAAGAAAAGCGGCTGATCGACGAGAAGATGAAGCAGCTTCCCATAAAGCAGTATGGGGCATACTTCCGTAAAATGGCGATAGACGGGTATATTCTTGTCGTTGACCGAAGCGACACAAAAGCATATATCCGGGAACTGCAAGCGGTGAGCCGGAACATCAACCAAATTGCAAAACGCGCCAATGCGACGGGGACGGTTTACAGGCAGGATATAGAGGACATTAAAAAGGCGGTGGACGAGATATGGCGGTTACAAAGACGCACCCTATTAAATCAACCTTAAAGGCTGCGATAGACTATATCTTAAATCCCGAAAAGACAGACGGGAAGCTGCTTGCGTCCTCTTTCGGCTGCGGGCTGGAAACCGCCGATATTGAGTTTGCATGGACGCGGGAAGCTGCCGGAGATCGCGGCACACATTTAGGGCGGCACTTGATACAATCCTTTGCGGTGGGAGAAACCACACCGGAAGAAGCGCACAAAATCGGCATGGAACTTGCCGGGGCGGTATTAGGCGGCAAGTATGAGTTTGTTTTGACAACTCACGTCGATAAAGACCATCTGCATAATCACTTGATTTTCAACGCGGTTAGCTTCGTTGACTACAAAAAGTACCATTCCAACAAGCAAAGCTATCACTTTATCCGGCGCACCAGCGACAGGATATGTAAAGAGCATGGGCTATCCGTCGTCGTACCGGGACAGGACAAGGGAAAAAGCTATGCAGAATACACCGCCGAAAAGCAAGGGACAAGCTACAAAGCAAAGCTGAAAACGGCGATAGATACTCTCATTCCCCAAGTGAAAGATTTTGACGAACTGCTGCGCCGCTTGCAGGAAATGGGGTATGAAATCAAACAGGGCAAATACATTTCCTTTCGCGCTGCCGGACAGGAACGGTTTACCCGCACAAAGACGCTCGGCGCGGCCTATACGGAAGAAGCGATAAAGGAGCGTATCAAGGGCGTGTATGTTGCCAAAACAAAAACGCTGCGGGAAGATAAGAAAATCCGGCTTGTCGTCGATCTTGAAAACAGTATCAAAGCCCAACAGTCGGCGGGCTATGAACGGTGGGCAAAAATCCATAATCTGAAACAGGCTGCTAAAAGCATGAACTTCCTAACCGAAAACAAGATTGAGTATTATAGCGAACTTGAAAGCAAGATAGCCGATATTATGACCGCTCATGACGCGGCGGCAAAGGCGGTTAAGGAAGTGGAACAGCGTATGTAAGACTTAAAATAGAGACTGTAAAAGATGCTGATGAAAAAGAATGGATTGGAGTATTTACATCTTCTGAAGAGATGCATAAGGGTTCTGCTGGAAATGTGCAGATGAATCAGTCTATTGAATCAATACTTCGTCTGGCACTTAATTGGGAACAGGTGAATGGAATTGTGATTAATCCGTTTGGTAAGTATATTCAGATGACAAAGAAGATGATAGAGCTTTTAATCAATGGGTATGAATATAATGAGAATGAAAGGAAGAGCAAAGATGATGAGAACAATTAAAGTTACAGGAAAAGGGAAAATAGCAGTAAAGCCGGATAAAATCCGGTTATATGTCAACAAGGAAGAACTTTGCAAAGAATATGAAGATACTCTCCGAAGGTCAACAGAAGATACAGAGCTTCTCAAGGATTTGTTTGAGAAACTTGGTTTTCAGAGAAAAGACCTTAAAACAGTATATTTTAATGTCGATACAGAATATGAAAGCTATCAGGACAGAGATAAGAGCTGGAAGCGAAGATTTAAAGGTTATAAGTATAATCACCATATGAAAATAGAGTTTGCAGCTGATAATAAAAGATTAGGGCAAGTCCTTTACGCTTTGGCTCATAGCTCATTAAGGCCAGAGTTTTCTATTGAGTATACAGTGGCAGATGTAGAAAAATGTAAAAATGAGCTGTTACATAAAGCAATCGAGGATTCCATTCAAAAGGCACAGGTGCTTACAACAGCAGCAAATGTGAAATTGGGTGAAATACAGGCAATTGATTATTCTTGGGGAGAGATAGATTTTGTAACAAAGCCATTGAATGAAATGAGATTAATGGAGTGTACGGAATGTGAAATGAGTGCACCGGGAGCATATGATATAGATATTGAGGCAGACGATATTAATGTTACTGATACGGCAACTGTAATATGGGAAATTGCATAAAGAGGAAGATATAAATAGATTAGACGAAAAGCAAGAGGCACCGTTAAAGTAGGTACCTCCTTCTTTTTAGAGAGTTAGCTCTTTTTCTGATATGGGAATTTGCATCTCCGGAGCATTAAGTAGTGCTGTGAAATTCTGTCTAATGATATTCAGTGTCTTCTGCTTTTTCTGCAATTCTTGTTTTTCCCGGACAGTAGCAGCTTGTTCAGATTCAAGATTTTCTATCCTATTCTGGATTTTATTAGAGCTTGGGATTTTGGTAACACCGAGATCCTGAAGCTCTTTTTTTAGTGAATCGTGCAGTTGGTATTCTGCTTGATGTTTGGTTCGGTATGCTTTTGGATTTTTAGCAGATTTGCAATCTTCAATCACTTTTCGGCAGAGACGGTAAGAATCACAGTGTTTTTGAATGATTTTCTGTGTGCTCAGCTCACTGTTGATTTGCGTTATTCTTTGATCAGCCGCTTTAACAGAAGCATCAACATCAGAAACATGCTGTTGGAAATCTTCATAATTCAGCAGGTTATTTTCGGAAAGATAGTTGAAGGTGCGTGCCGCTTCTTTCAGGTTATTTAGTTTTGCCCATCGTTCAAATCCTTCTCGATTGCCGGTCGTAACATAAGTGGAGATATTGATATACAGGCGAGCTTCTCTGGACAGATGCCTTGGAGCTTTTATTTTGTTACGGTTTTTTGCCAAACGGATGCGGACATTTTCTTCTGAATAATAGCTTCCAAGAGATTTCATATAAGTGAAGTTTTTCTGTTCCGGTGCACGGAAGGACAGGTGTTTTCCCTGTCGGACTTCATATCCGGCTAACTGCATTTTTTGTAAAAATTCCTCATAGTTGATGGAAGTCCAGATTGCTTTATCAACTGCAACACGTAGCTTGGCTTTCCAGCTGGTGCCACGATGATATTCCATGTTCTCCTTATAACTTTTGCCTTTTTCTCCGGTTGGCATACTGGTGGCAAGTCCATTTTCATGGCAGATACGATTACTGATCCGGCAGATTTTATGGTAGCTCCGCTTATTGGAAACATACTTGTGATGATCAACAAAACTTGCTGCATTAAAGATGATGTGGTTATGGATATGATTTTTATCAACATGGGTGCTTATCACATATTCATATTTTCCTTTCAGTACTTCGTTTGCAAATTGTTGCCCTAAGCGATGGGCAGTTTCGGCATCAACTTCTCCAGGTTTAAATGACTGGATCAGATGAAATGCCAGGTTATCACCTTTGTCCATTCCATTCTTTTTTGCCATTTCTCTTGTCATAGAAAATTCAAGATCTGCAGTTTCCGGGGAACAGCCAAAACTGGAAACTAACAGTTTTTCTTCTGTTTTATCTGGATTCGTGATGTAGTCCAGAGCTTTCTTGTCTGTTACTTTAATTGGGAAGATCTTAAGATACGCCATAATTCTTTCACCATCTCTTTTAATTCTTGCTTTTCTTCCGGATACAGATCACCGGTGCTGTTTACTTTTTTGGCAATCTGATTAATATTCACACCGATCTTATGCATTTCCTCATACTGTTTCTTCAGTGGAGTGGTATCGGTGTTGACGATGTAACCGTCGATTGCCATTTTACGAAGATAAGCTCCCATATTTTTTGTCTTTGATTCAATCATCTTTCTACGAATAAGCTTTTTTTCTTCTGGGGAAACACAAAACAAAATCTGTATATTTCTTTTTCTCTTTGCCATAGGCAGATTCTCCTTTCTTTGGTTCTTCGAAGTAGTGACTTCTGTGTTTTTAATTTAGGGCAGGGTTCCCTAAATTGCTGGTTTTCCGGAAGTGTATATACACTTCCTGTCCTTGCTATTTACCGGTGGCACAGCCGCCGGAAGAGAGTCTTAAAAAAGAACCCTCTATAAATAAGGTACTGAGAGAAGAAAAAGAGGACATCGAAGCTCAGAAGTATGACGCAAGCATGATTCTGTGGTATAGTAAAATCTGAATGAAAAAGAAGAAAAGAGGTCAAACCGATGTCACGGAAAAACCATAAGATGATAGATGGGAGATTACTGCAAACGAATAAGAAGTATTCCCAGTTAAAAATGAAGCAGAAAGAAAAGATTGCGGAATGGATGTTTCAGGCAACCAGAGATTATTATATGAAAAAATGTACTTTTCCGAGTGACAAACATCTGGAAGAAGTGGTGGATTCTGTTTATGAAAAAATTGAAGATGCAGAAATCTGGATTCCGTATGGAGAGGTCTTCAAGCATTATAAATCCAAACGATCGGATATCAACAAACGTGTCAGAAAATCTCTGAATGAAAAAGAAGAGAGTCAGATTGAGAAGGTCTGTTTTATGAATATGTGTATGATTCAGGATCATAAAGGGAATGTACTGGCTCTGGATAAAGTAAATGATAGCTATACCGGTACAACTTTTCCAGGCGGTCACGTAGAAGCAAATGAGATTTTTCAGAAATCTATGATTCGGGAAGTCTGGGAAGAAACAGGACTTACGGTTGAAGCACCGAAGCTTGGAGGATTATATCATTGGCATAAGAGCGGAGTGCACTATGTTATTACCTTGTATAAAGCGGATAAGTTTACCGGAGAATTAAAGAGTTCTGAGGAAGGAAGAGTTTATTGGATTCCGCTGGAAGAGTTAAAAACAAAAGAACTTGCTACAGGTATGGAACACGTTTTGCGGATTCTGGAATCAGAGAAGGTGGACGAGTGCTATATGCATCTGGAAGCAGATGGATATGTGGGAGACTTGTATTAAAGAATTACATGAGAAATGGCTGCCTGCTCATTGGAGAAAAGACAGCCATTCTTTATAAGATACATCATTCATCTATTCTGTTTTTTGCGGTTCGTTTTTGGAAGTGAAATTAATATATTTGGCACGTTGTAAAATTGAAATAACTGCATCAATGCTTTCAGGATTGGAGAAGCTCATGATAAAAGGTTCTTCTTTAAATTCCATGGGTTCGAACCCAGGATTCTGATCTGGATTCTTGAGTATATGGATGGGACGTGCACTCTGATTATAAAATGCCAGTTGTGCGGAATCTGTAGTGTTACCGATGACACCAATGCCTACATCCCCTTTTCCAAAGTCTATTCTATGTTTATTTAAGTTGATCATTTTCAAAAATCTCCTTTTTCAAAAATAGCATATTTAGTAATTTTCTATTATTCCCGAAGTAGGGATATCTTTTAAAAAGTCACTGTTGGAAGTAATCGGAGAATCTACAATCTGAACGCCGCTTCGTTTCATCATTCGGAATTTGAAATCAAGAAGTTCCGGTGGAACTTTCAGTTCTGCGGCAGCCTGGAAAAAGGACATATCAGCGTTAAGCATCTCCAGGACATCTTCATCTTCCAGAAGATAATCAGCGGCAAAGCAATTCGCTTCATATTCACATTGTGACACTCCATCGAATAATTCAAAATCATGAAAACACTTGATCTGAAGGGGTTTCTGATGAAGGAGTGCGTGACCGATCTCGTGGATCAGGATAATCTGCTGTATGATTTCCGGTAGGTCGCAGTTAATGACGATGCAGGTCTTTCGACATTCCCGCATACAGAAGCCTTTGCAACAGTTTGGATCAGTTCCAAGCGGAAGCTTTTTAACAATAATATGCATAGCGGCTGCAAGGCGGTACGGATCACTTTCCTGATATTTTGCTTTTACTTTATTAACAGTGTCTCTTATACATTTTGAACTCATAAAAACACCTCGATATTTCATAAGATAGTTTGCTGCAAGTATAGAGTAGCAAAAGTGCTGTACGAAAATACGGACACCTATGAATCACTTTCCATTTCAGTGTTTTTCTTTTTCCGTCCAAATGTCTTTTTGGCTTCCATCTTACAGGAAAGATATGCTTTGGTTACAGCCTGATAGAAAGCATCTTTTGCTTCTTCGTCGAGTTCGCCACCAGCAAAAAGAGCACGGTTGGCTTCGAGAATCTCATTGATGTCCCTGGCTCCTTTTTCACCAAGCTGTCCATTGACTTCATCAATATAATCCATTTTTTCAATTCCGTAAGAAGGATCTGTGATCTCATCATGTTTCAAATAATCGTAAGAGACATTCAATGCATGAGCGAGCTTTCTCATAGTAGAGATTCGTGCGATGGTGCCGGAACTTTCATAAGCTGCGATCGCACGCTGGGATACGCCGACCAGTTCTGCAAGTTCTTTTTGTGTCAGATGATTTTGTTCTCGTTGATATTTAATCTTGTCTGAAAAATTCATAGTGGGATCCTTTCCAAGTTTTTGAAATCGTAACTTCATCAACTTTATAAAAACTATTGACAGAGTTCATTATCACGTATAAAATACAAACAAATGTTCGTGAAGTTAGTAGAAATTATAATCTATAAACTTCACAAAGTCAATATGAAGCAAAGAACTTTTATTATGATTTTTAAGACTGGTAGGTGAATGTTATGAGCAGGACAATTCTTCATTCAGATATGAATTGCTTTTACGCAAGTGTTGAGATGCTGCATCATCCAGAACTTGCCGGGAAGCCGATGGCAGTCGGTGGTGATCCGGAAGCAAGACATGGAATTGTGCTGACTGCAAACTATATTGCGAAGCGAGCCGGAGTAAAAACAGGCATGGCATTGTGGCAGGCAAGACAGGTTTGCCCAGAAATAATCTTTGTACCGCCTCGCATGGATCTTTATTTGAGGTTTTCCAGAATGGCACAGGAGATTTACAGTGAATACACAGATCAGAGAGAACCATTTGGGATTGATGAAAGCTGGCTGGATGTGACCGCCAGTACTTCTATCAAGGGAGACGGAATGAAGATTGCAAAAGAGATCAGCAGTCGGATTAAATATGAACTGGGGGTTACCGTAAGTATTGGTGTTTCCTGGAATAAGATATTTGCAAAGCTCGGTTCTGATTATAAAAAGCCGGATGCCATTACAGAGTTTTCCAAAGACAATTACAAGGATATTGCATGGAAACTTCCAGTAGGTGATTTACTCATGGTCGGAAGAAGCACTGAACGGACGATGAAGAAACTTGGCATTTGTACAATCGGAGATCTGGCAGGAGCAGAACCTTCTATATTAGAAACATATCTTGGAAAGATGGGATTGGTACTTCATACCTTTGCAAATGGATGGGATGAAACTCCAGTTTTGGTAGAAGGATATAAAGTACCGATCAAGTCTATCGGGAACAGTACAACAACGCCAAGAGATCTTGTTAGTGAATTGGACGTGAAGATTATTTTGATGGCTCTTTCAGAAAGTGTAGGAGCCAGGCTTCGTGAAAATGGTTTTCAATGCAGGACAGTAGAAATCTCGATTCGGGATAATGGATTGTATCATTTCACGAGACAGTGCAAGTTGGACAGGGCAAGTAATCTTACAGAAGAAATTGCCAGAACTGCATTTGAGTTATTCCAGAAAAACTATAATTGGGAACATCCAATTCGTAGTCTTGGTGTTCGAGGATGTGATCTGGTATCAGAAGAGATGCCGTATCAGCTTGATTTATTTATGGATGAAACGAAGAGAGAAAAAATCAAAAAGATGGACCAGGTGGTAGATGAGATCCGTGGAAGGTTTGGCTATCAGAGTATTCAGAGAGCATTTATGTATCAGGATAAGATACTGGCACAGCTGAATGCTAAGGAACATACGGTTCATCCACAGGCATATTTTCATGGATAGGAGAGAGCAGGTGTTTTGTAATGACAGCTAAAGTGTATGTAGATGTCCTGGCAGTATTCAGCCGGGAAGGAGAATTGATCCCTACAGCGTTTGTCTGGGAAGATGGACGTAAGTATGCGATTGATAAGGTTTCAAAACCGGAGCGTTGTGCCAGCCGAAAAGCTGGCGGAACCGGATATCGTTATACCTGTCAGGTGGGTGGAAAAATCTGTCATCTGACTTATGAAGAAAATTATAAATGGTTTATGGAACGTAAATAACGGCGTCCTAAAAGGGAGCCCTGAATCAGGGCCCCCTTTGGAGAGATAGATATTCGATGAGAACATCAGCAGTCGGGGATACATCCTTTCCCGTGAGAACCGATTGCTTTCAATAGATCATACAGTTGCCGATCAGCCAGAAATAGAAGCTATCCCACAGCGGATATTTCTGCGGAATCTGCATGAAGAGATGTTAGGACAGTGACAGACTGTGAATGGAACAAACAATACAATGATTGGTCTGGCTGCGGAAGCGGTCGGGAAGGAGGACAATTATGCAGAGAATACAGGATATGTTTATCAATATGGAAGAAGTGGCAGAGGATGCTTATAAGAATACGGAATTATTGCTGAGTCAGTATACTAAAGTAATGTTCCGTATTGAGAAGAACCTTGTGGATATAGATTATGAAATGTATGCAGAGGAAGGGAAGCATCTGAAGGAAATGTTATATGATCTGGTAGATTTCGATGCGACTGCAGAGAAACGCAGAATCCAGGAAAAGCTTCTGAATAATGATATGAATCTCTGTTTGCTGGAAATCATGAGAGATTCCCTGATAGCTTTGAGGGATTATCCAAAAAATGGACAGCTGTATTATCGGCTTTTGAAATATAGATATTTTGAAGCAGGAAATACCAATGAAGATGTGATGCTGATGCTGGATGATATGCCAAGCACTACTTATTATCGAAACCGTAAGAAAGCAATCCGTTTGTATGCAACAATGCTCTGGGCATTTACACGTCCGGAAAAGATACAGAATAAGATGGAGGAAATAAACTGGAAGAAAAGTGGAAGTAAAGTGGCAGTGAACTGACAGTAAACTGGCATGTGAATGGTATTACAATGAAAATACGTGCATGTTAGAATTGATATGCTGAGAGAAATAGACCTTCGCAGACGTAATGTTTGCGGAGGTTTTTCTTTTCTCAAATTTTAAGGCGTCAGGCTGTGCCCGGAAGGGCATGGCCTTTTTTTATACCCAAAAACAGGTTGCAGATTTGAAAAAGCTTCCTTTTTAACAGGTAGATGCCGGAAAGGAAGAGCATATCAAGATGCAGGGAAGAGGCAGGCATTATGCCAGATATCCATGATTTTCGATTTGTCACAAATCAAATCAACAAAAACGACAAATCGGAGAAACAATCATGGAAGAAAGAAAATACACATTTTACGACAGATATCAGAAGGTGAAATACGCTAATATTACAGCAGAAGAGCTGGAAGTTCTTAATATTTTTTATAATAAGGAACATTATATGTTTGATCAGCAGCATCAGAGAAATAATACAGTATTATTTTGTGGATTAGAATCAGAAAACGGTTGTGCGACAGACTTTATCGCAGATAGTGGACGTGACATTGCATCGGATATTACAACTGAGATCTTCTTTAAAGAACTCTTCAGCGATCTGACAGAGAAAGAAAAGAAAATCGTGAGCGATTATTTTATCATGGGAAAACAGGTTAAAGAAACAGCAGAGGAACTGGGCATCAGCACACGTCAGGTGAGTAGAGACAAGAACAGTGCTTTGGCAAAAATGTTGAAGAGGATGAAAGCAGCTGGATATGAATCATATGCTGAGGCGGCAGGTGCATTTCTGCAGGAAAGCGATTATATTCCAACACAGATGGAGACACAGAACTCGATTATGAAGAAAAGGACCGGAGAAGTGAGACTGCCATCAGATCATAAGATGAAAAAATAAATTAGTTAAAAATTAATCATGATAATAATGTGATGATATCACAGAAAACAAATGAATTTCAGATTATAATAAAGCCACAAAAGAAAAAACAAGGAGGACTGTAAAATGTCTGCTATTAATATCAATAAAAATAATTTTCAGAATGAAATAATGGATTCCGAGAAAACCGTTCTTTTAGACTTTTGGGCTCCTTGGTGTGCTCCTTGTCGTATGGTGGCTCCTATCATAGAGGAGATAGCAAGTGAACGCCCTGATATCAAAGTTGGAAAGATCAATGTGGATGAGCAGCCAGAACTGGCAAGTAAATTTGGTATTATGAGTATTCCAACTTTGGTGGTTATGAAGAATGGGAAGATTGTAACAAAAGTTTCAGGGGCAAGACCTAAGAAGGCAATCTTAGAGATGCTTTAAGGAGGTGCGTTAATGGGATTTTTTGATTTTTTAAAACAGGCGAATATTAATCAAGGGATAGAGGAATATAAAAAGACTGCTGGTGCAGCTCTGCTGGATGTTCGTACGCCGCAGGAATATCAGGAAGGGCATATACCAGAAAGTAAAAATGTGCCATTGCAACAACTTAACAATGTTGTTTCGGTAGTGAAGAATACAGAAATACCGCTGTTTGTATACTGTTATTCCGGAGCCCGAAGTCGTCAAGCAACTGGGATGTTGCAACGAATGGGATATTCTAAAGTAAATAATATTGGTGGCATTGCTGCTTATTCAGGAAAGGTGGAAAAATAAGATGAAGGTAATAATCGTAGGCGGTGTAGCCGGAGGAGCTACAGCTGCAGCAAGAATACGAAGATTGGATGAACATGCAGAAATTACTGTGTTTGAAAGATCCGGATACATATCCTATGCGAATTGTGGGCTTCCATATTATATCGGAGACGTGATCACAGACCCGGAAGAACTTACACTACAGACACCAGAGAGTTTTTTTAAACGATTCCGTATTAACATGAAAATTCATCATGAAGTTATCTCCATACATCCGGAACGAAAAACGGTTTCAGTGAAAAATTTAGAGAATGGTGAGATATTTGAAGAAAACTATGATAAGCTGATCCTCTCTCCAGGTGCAAAGCCAACACAGCCGAGACTTCCCGGAGTAGGTATGGATAAACTTTTTACACTTCGTACTGTAGAAGACACTTTTCGGATAAAGGAATATATAAATAAGAATCATCCAAAATCGGCTGTATTGGCAGGTGGCGGTTTTATTGGTCTGGAACTGGCAGAAAATTTGAGGGAGCTTGGCATGGATGTTACAATTGTCCAGCGGCCTAAGCAGCTGATGAACCCATTTGACCCGGATATGGCATCCATGATCCATAATGAAATGAGAAAGCATGGGATAAAACTGGTACTGGGCTATACAGTAGAAGGATTTAAAGAAAAGGACAATGGAGTAGAGGTTCTATTAAAAGATAATCCATCCCTTCAGGCTGATATGGTGGTGCTGGCAATCGGAGTTACACCAGACACAGCATTAGCAAAAGAAGCTGGTCTGGAACTTGGCATCAAGGGAAGTATCGTAGTGAATGACAGAATGGAAACTTCTGTACCGGATATTTATGCAGCAGGTGATGCAGTTCAGGTAAAACATTATGTTACGGGTGATGATGCGCTGATCTCTTTGGCCGGACCAGCCAACAAGCAGGGCAGGATCATCGCTGATAATATTTGTGGTGGTGACAGCCGTTACCTGGGCAGTCAGGGAAGCTCCGTTATCAAAGTATTTGATATGACAGCAGCCACTACAGGTATCAATGAAACCAATGCCAAAAAGTCAGGATTAGATGTAGATACAGTAATTCTTTCTCCTATGAGTCATGCCGGTTACTATCCTGGTGGAAAAGTGATGACCATGAAGGTGGTTTTTGAAAAAGAGACTTATCGTTTGCTTGGTGCTCAGATTATTGGATATGAAGGAGTTGATAAACGTATTGATGTGCTGGCAACAGCAATTCATGCAGGGCTGAAGGCAACCCAGCTGAAAGATCTGGATCTTGCATATGCACCGCCGTATTCCTCTGCCAAGGATCCTGTAAATATGGCAGGATTCATGATAGACAATATAGCAAAAGGTACCTTAAAACAATGGCATCTGGAAGATATGGATAAGATTTCTAAAGATAAAAGTGTTGTATTGCTGGATGTGAGAACTGTAGGTGAGTTTAACAGGGGGCATATGGATGGATTCAGAAATATTCCTGTAGATGAACTAAGGGAACGTATCAATGAAATTGAGAAGGGAAAGCCTGTTTACTTGATATGCCAAAGTGGTCTGCGCAGCTACATTGCCAGCCGTATTCTGGAAGGAAACGGTTATGAAACATACAACTTCTCCGGTGGATTCCGCTTCTATGATGCAGTGGTTAATGACCGTGCGTTGATTGAAAGGGCATATGCATGTGGTATGGATTATTAAAAAATAATCACAATAATTTTATAATTTACTTGTAGCGTAAAAAGATCCCCCATTTATTAGAATGACTTTCACAATTCTGATAAATGGAGGATTCTTTAGATGTCATAGAAAAACAGTTTTATGATCTTTGTAGTGTTTCCAGTCTTTTCGAATCAAGGATGGTGATTTTGCCGCGTGAGAGTTTGACGAGACCATCGCCCTGAAAGTATCGAAGCATTCGAGTGATCACTTCCCTGTGGGAACCAAGATGGTTTGCGATAGTTTCGTGAGTGATTTTCAGTTCATTTGTTCCTTCGATAGAGGTCTCTTCTAAAAGAAATGAAGCAACACGCTTATCCAAACTCTTCCACATGATCTGTTCAATCAGCCACATGACATCAGAAAAACGGCTAGCCATTAATTCATTGGTATAGTTTGCGACGGGAGCCGATTCCTTCATGATGTCCTTATAGATTTCAGCAGGGATGATCCAAAGATCAGTATCTTTTTCTGCTTCAATGGTTACTTCAAATTGAATGGACTGCATGATACATGAGGCGGATAAAAGACACATATCCATATCGAACAGGCGGTAAAGTGTAATTTCTCGTCCTTCATCTGAAAGTATGTAAGTTCGAAGCTGCCCGGATTTAACCAGTAATAATCCAGTACAATCCAGGTTTCCGTTGTGAATGATCGTTCCTTTTTTTACATCCCGTGTAATCAAATTGTCTGAAATTACTTTTTTCTGTGCTGTATTTAAGTCATTCCATAGTGGAAAATAATTTTCGAAGCTCATAACAGTTATCTCCTTTACGAACATAGTATACTTACTTTTTTTAGATGCGTCAATTATATAATTGACATATGCCATAAATAAAAATATACTGACTATAGTACATGACTGTTGTGAATATGAGGGAGGGATAAATAATGCAGGGAGATGTCAGTTTTACATTTTTGGACCGAAT
>NZ_JAQDKN010000020.1:0-51145 GCF_027662015.1 Coprococcus sp. AM100_B19A | reverse complement strand
GTCCATCCAGAGTTTTTTTACTTCATCCTTTGTCATGGTACTTTCCTTTCTACTTCATCCCCGTATTCAAAACATTATTTATTTTGATAGTTGATTCGTTCTCCTTGAATTACTGGATAACAAGGCTATCTATATAATTTAGATATTTCTCTTTGGTCATGACTCTTTTACAATAGAAATTTCTCGATCGTATCTATCTTCTCCATTCCACTTTAAATGATTATTTAGAACAGCTACTTTGCTTGTTGTATGAAAATATGATGAATGATGCTCAAACTGGGAATATTACTGGTCATAATACAATTGCATCTGCTTTGACCAATATTGTTACTGGGAAGGAAGATGCAAATTTTTCATCACCAAATGGGAAATATAATTTCTTTACTTGCTCAAGTAATACATTGAAATGTGATGAATATGCGTTCAATGCTTCATCTATTTTGATAGCCGGCAATGGAGAGTTTAATGTTAAGCATTATACAGGAAAATTTAATGCTTATCAAAGAACATATGTGTTAATACCAGACCTAGAGTATTATGCTCTTCTGTATTTAGCAAGCATGTATCAAATAAAGTCATTTAAATCTGCAGCTTCAGGTTCGATTGTAAAATTCATTACCAAAGGAGATATTGAAAATATTCCAGTTTTTATTCCTGATAATAAAGCTATTTTAAACAAGTTTAATTGTTTGCTCATGCTTCAAGAACAATATCAGAAAGAAAGTGATGAATTAGCCTCAATAAGAGACTGGTTACTTCCAATGCTCATGAATGGTCAAGCTGCCATCGAAGATTGATATGATAAATAATCATTTATCTTATTATTAGTCCTTATCTTAGCGTCGATTTTTTCTAATACTGCAACCATTTTTTTCTGATTCTTCAATGAAATCACGGGAATAGTGTAATTTGGAAACTCCTCTACCGAAATACGATCAACAGTACTTCCTTTATCTGCCTTGTAGCTGGCAATAATCTCCGTCAGTTTTGCAATCTGTTGCGGAAAATTCCTTGCAATGTCATCTTCCAGGCGGTACTGGTTATTCATGTGATTAGCTTTTAAAAGCTTTAATTTTGCCACATCCACATCTAATGCCATCTTCTCTTTTACTGCCGGATTTCCGGTTGCAAGTGCTTTGACCTCTGCATAGGACAGCGCCGCTTCGTCCACATCTTCACAACTTCTGACCGGTGCTTTGCTCGTCATAATCTGGGAAATGAATTTCTGCTTGTTCTCGATCAACTGCCACATATAACTGTCGAAAGTGGATTCTGTTACATACCGGAAGATATGAACCTTTTTATTATGGTTTCCCTGACGGATAATACGTCCTTCCCTCTGTTCCAAGTCAGATGGTTTCCAACCAATATCCAAATGATGCAGGGCAATCAAACGGTCCTATAGTGATAGGTAATCCTTTGATGTTATCGCCAGACTTTCCCCCACTTCACACCGGACATGAGAGTTTCCCCTCATACGGCGTTCCATCATCAGTAACTTCTACTTTTTAACATCGTAACTTACAGTTCCTTATCAAGTGCTTTTATATATCAGTCGCCTTACTTCCATAACATTCCCGATAACCACATAATATACCACATAATTCCTCACATAAATCCGATAATATGGATACTCTCTCATTTTTGCAGAACGATAAGGTTCAAACGCAAGAGGATTTTCCAGCCTTTTCAATATGGCACTTTCAATATCATCAACCAACCGATGTGCTGCATCTTCATTTTTCAAGACATTTGTAATGTAATTTACCGTACTTAGCAAATCAGTTTCAAATATTGGCAAGTAACGAAGCTGATAAGATTTATTTTCCATGTATTGCACTCCTTGCATTTTTGAACACGCTTTCGTGAGAAAGTCTTTCATCGGTTCTCGCAGCCTGCCTGTCAGCTTCATCAAGCTTCATTTCGATATTATCAGTGAGGCTTGCATACTCTTCTAAACTTAAAACAACCATAGCTCCATATCCATTTTTAGTTAAATACACAGGATTTCCACTATTAACAAGAGTCTCAATTTCAGGAAATTTATTTCTGAGATCAGAAACTGGGCGAATTTGTATCATTTCCACCTCTCCTTTCACTTTTTGCTATCTTTATTTTATCCTAATTTTATCACAATTACAATAAACAGCAACACATTTCTCACAAATTCTACCATCCGCTTATACTGCATACTCATCAGTCATAACTATTTCTCTCAATATAATATTTTGCCGCTTCCTGTAAAGACATCCCTTTCTTTCTCGCTTTATCTCTCACACTGCTTACAGAGATACTTTTCATTCTACAAAAGGAATTGATTGATTCATATACACTTCCATCCTCCCAAATAAATTGCCGCTGTTTCGTAATCTTTCTAATATAATCAATCGCCTCATCGTAATCGCTGTCTTTATTCCGGAACCTATAAGAATGCACAGATTGAACATTGATTCCATATTGCTTGCAGCATTCTTTTAAGTCCTTATACCTATCACCTTTATAGTAAAACGTGTCCATTTCCAGATTCTTCTTCCTTTTCAAACAATGCCGGAATGCTTCTTGTGCCGAACAATTCTTTCGCCATGCTCTATTGCGCATCGCTTTTAATGACACATTAAATTTCGTACAACATACCGATAAAGATGGATATAAAACGGACTCCCATTCAAACTGTTCCTCTGCATTTTTTGTATAATAATATTCAACCGCCTCTACCCTACTCTTTTTTGTTCTCCACATGTAACCATAAACGCTGTTGACATTTATACCAAGATTGCGGCAGCAGTCACTCAAATTATGATAAATACTATCCCGGAATACAAATGTTCTGGAATCTATTTTTTGTCCTTCCTGCTTTTCAATACGATTGATATAAAATTTCAAAGCTTCTTCTCTGGATATTCCGTGCCGTTTTGCGTATGCCGACACATAAGATGCATTGCATCCAAATGCTCTGCAACATGATGTAAATGTAATATATTCCTGTCCGCAGAAATATATTTTTCTTTTATTATGATAATTCAAATAGCTGGAAAGCGCATGCCGCAGCAGAAAATGCTTTCTTTTTGCATATCGCCGGACGCAGATCGGTTTAATTTCATATGCCATGCAGCATGCGGCGAAACTGTCATAAGTCACATGGTTATATGTAAAACGATTATATTTATAATACTGATAATAATGGCTGAGCGCCTTCTCTTTTGATATTTTATTTTTCTGCATATAAGTACATAGGGATTTATAGTTTATATTGTAATAATCGCAGCATTTTTTTAAATCTGTCCACCTCACTTTCCTCCTTTATTACAAAATATTGCAAAATGTTATAGAATTAAAAAGTCCTTGCCTGACATCTCTGCCTGACAAGGATCTTTTTTTGATACTTTTTATTACTTCTTCTTTAAGAAGACATTTATTTGATTTATTCTCGAGAAATTTCCTACGCTTCTCTTTCCATTCCCATTCCTTCTGCAAGCTTCTTGCTGAAAGCGAGTACGACTGCACCAAGGATAGCTACAACCGCACCGATTCCGATGAAGAACGGCACTTCGCTTCCTTCTTTATAGAAGTTAACGAGAATCATGTTAAGAGCAGCTCCTACTGACTGAGACATTGACCATACAGTCATCATCTGTGTTACAAAGGCTTTTGGCGCTGCTACTGCTGTAATGGAGTAACCGATCGGGCATGTAAATCCTTCAGCAACCATCAGTACTGCATAGAACAACACGATCCACCATGCATTTACTTTTGCATCGCCTGGGTAGATGACATAAAGGAGTGCAATGATCATTGCGCCAAGTCCCCATAAAATCGTTCCGAATCCCATCTTTGTTGTTCCGAACGGCTGTTTCTTGCCAAGTTTTGTCCAAAGCATAGTAAGAATACTACCGAAGCAAACGGCAAAAATTGCCGGGATTGTCTGGAAGGAAGCTGCCGGAATTTCTACTCCGAAGATCACACGGTTTACTTTTTCTTCATAGAAGATAGCAAGGATTGAAATTGTCTGTGTCCAGATCAAAAGTGTAACGGCGTTACAAATAAATGGCGGAAGCAGGCAAAGTACTTTCTTTTTCTCATGCTTTTCTGTCTTCTTGCTTGAGTAGATGAATACAAGATAAGCAAGTGGGATAAAGATAGAAATAGTACTTACTACGTTTGCAAAGGAAGATATTTTCAGCTTTCCTGTTGCAAATGAAACTGCTAAAGCTGTTCCTACAATAGCAACAACAATAAGCATTTTTACAACGAAAGAACGTTTCTTATCTTCCGGAAGCGGATCATCCGGTTCCAGACCGATATTTCCGAAGAATTTTTTGTAAGTAGCAATATAAGCAACAGTACCTAAGAACGAGAGAACTGCTGATAATGCGAATGCTGCGTGGTATCCACATTTCGCTGCGATTACACCTGCAAGAGCCGGAGCTGCTGCACCGATGTTGGAAATTACGTAAGATATTGTGAAGGCACTGTCACGTCTTCCATCGTTCTCATCGTAGAATTTACCGATCAGAGTTTCGATACATCTTCCTGCGAAGAGTGAACTGAATACCATACATCCCATAGCTGCTGCATATCCTACTACCCCAAGTGGAAATGCAAGTAAAGTATAACCGATAAATCCGGTAACTCTGGCTACAAGCAGTGACCTACGACATCCAAGGATACGATCGCAGACATAGCTTCCGATGATGGTTGTCATCCCGACTACAGTTGCGTATAAAGAAATCAACTGTGCTGCATCCGCTTTATCGAATCCAAGACCTGCAGGTGCATTTGCATACAGGTAATAGATCATTACGGCATTCATTGCGTAGCTTGAAAAAGATGAACAAAGCTGTACAAAACTGAGAGTCCCCACCCCCCTAGGCTGACCTAAAAACGCGGTCTCCTTTTTTAAGGCTTCATCATATTGATTCATTTTTATTTTTCCTCCAAATAACATATACTTCTCATTCAATAAAAAACAGTTTATATTTTCCCCGATTTTTCCTGCTGCCCTCCTTTTTCCATGATTATATTCACTTGTTTTTATCTTGAACCTTTCTTGTATCTTACTGAATTTTCCCAAAATTGTCAACATTTTACATTTAACAAAATGCATTTATACTCATTTTTGTAACCATACACAAAAAAGATGAAAAGAGTTTGGTTTCCCATGACTCTTTTCATCTTTTTTTCGTCATTTTTCACATATAGAAAATTCCATTTTCGGAATTTTATTAACAATTAAACACTTCTATGATCTTTTGGATTTTTATATCTTGAGGTGTTCCAAAATTATGATAAACAACCCGAAAAGTAAAATCTACTGATAACCATATAATACAAAAGACATAATAACACCTCGAAGATCATCTTTTACAATACATGAAACTCCGGCTTTTCCTCCCCATATACGCCCCAGAGCACCACTCCTCCAAGCACGATCGCAAGGCATAAAAGTCCTGAAAACATCACCATAAATGGCAGGCAGATCTGGCCACACAGCTGGAACGGCTGATCCCGGTAATCCCAGATCCCGATCTTCAGCCATTTATTACAGATAATCCCCGTCATAAATTCCAGGGATGTCAGGAAAAGCACTGCCCGGATAATCTGAATCCACATCGGCTCAGACCAGTGCATTACCTCGCCCTGAAAACTGCAAAATGTCAATGCAACTCCCCCAAGCACAAACATGGTCCAATGAGAAAATCCACGAAACCAGATCTCGATCAGATAATAGGTGCTTCCCCCTGCTGCTATCAGAAAGACTATCTCACTTACCCTTTTACTCACTCTTTTCACCATAAAAAACGCCCTCACTATGCAAATCTCTTACATAGCATGAGCGTTTCTTTTGGATTTTATCACAAATCATTGGATTTATTTACAGAGTTCTCCCATATAATAGAAGCCTTTTGCCTCTTTTAAGTAAACTGTCACGATCTTACCGATCATGCTTTCATCTCCCGGGAAATGTACCAGGAGGTTGTTGCTCATTCGTCCTGTCACCAATGACGGATCATGATCGTTGACACTTTCTACCAGCACATCCTGTGTGGTTCCCTGATGTACAGAGCATACTTCCGCTGAAATCTGCTGCACCTCTTTTAAAAGGCGATCAAAACGGTCTTTTACCACGTCGTCAGGAACTTGATCTTCCATTGCTGCCGCAGGGGTTCCTGTTCTCTTGGAATAGATAAAAGTAAAGGCACTGTCATAACGCACCTGTCTTACAATATCCAGAGTATCCTGGAAATCTTCCTCTGTCTCCCCAGGGAATCCGACGATAATATCCGTTGTAAGGGAAATATCCGGCACTGCTTCGCGGATCTTTCTTACCACCTCAAGATAATGCTCCTTGGTGTAATGGCGGTTCATCTTCTGCAGGATCCTGCTGCTTCCTGACTGAACCGGAAGATGCAGATGCTTGCAGATTTTCTTGGAATGTGCCATTACATCAATCAGTTCATCTGACAAATCCTTTGGATGGGAAGTCATAAAGCGGATTCTCTCCAGTCCTTCAATCTCCTCAATCTCCTGAAGAAGCTGTGCAAATGTCATCGGCTCTTCCAGATTCTTTCCATAAGAGTTTACATTCTGACCAAGGAGCATAACTTCTACCACACCATCTGCCACAAGTCCTTCAATCTCGCGAATGATATCTTTGGGATTACGGCTTCTCTCACGTCCACGCACATACGGTACGATACAGTAGCTGCAGAAATTGTTACATCCGAACATGATGTTAACACCGGATTTGAAGGAAAATTTGCGTTCGCTCGGAAGATCCTCCACAATCTTATCGGTATCCTTCCAGATATCGATCACCATTCGCTCAGATTCAAATCTTGTCACGATCAGTTCTGCAAATTTATAAATATTGTGAGTTCCAAAGATCAGGTCAACAAACCGATAGCTCTTCTTGATCTTCTCTACAACAGTCGGTTCCTGCATCATACATCCGCAGAGTCCGATGAACATATGCGGATTCTTTTTCTTCTTTGCACCAAGCTGTCCCAGACGTCCGTAAACACGCAGATTCGCATTTTCACGGACAGTACAGGTGTTGTAGATAACGAAGTCTGCTTTCTCTTCATCCGGCTCTTCCTTGTATCCGATCAGTTCCAGAACACCGACCAGCTTTTCGGAGTCACGAGCGTTCATCTGACAACCGAAAGTCGTCACGCAAAAAGTCAGATCTCTTCCGATCTCCTGTGCTTTTTCGCTTACATACTTCCGCGCTTTGGCAATGTAATAGTACTGTCTCTCCGGCTCAGTGACCGGAGCTTCTTTGGTAAGATCTATTGCATCAAAATCAATATTATTCATATGTTATTAACCTCTCTATACAAACTGGTTCAGCTCTGCATCATATTCATAATCAATGGATGCCAGTTTCTCTGTCAGTTCTTTTTTCTCAATCTGCATCTCCTGGCAAAGAGTATCCAGATCTGCATAAAAATCCCGTAATTTTGTATTGACCACACTCAGAAGGATCATTGGATCCTTTGGTAAATCTGCCATGTTTTTATCCTCTTTTTCTAATAATCTCTCGTTTTCAACACGGTATTCCGGATATAATCAAAAGTTTTCTCTTCCCCGTCTGCCGCGAGCATATAGAGAAGTTCTTCCAGAAGTGCCCTGGTATCCTTATGCATCCAGTCCCCTGCAATACCGTGAAGATAATATTCAAGCGGTGACGTATCCGTATATTTATCTTTCATATAAATCTTGGATGCTGCGATCCGGTCCATTAACATCTCGACCACATACTTTTTGGGCATCTTCATCCCGGTAAGCATTGGTTCTCCTTCCAGTCCGTAGTCAATCCAGTATTCATAATGATGTTTATTGCGCCCTTTATGGTGCAGCCATGCCGAAGAATAGCCCTTTTCTTCTCTTTCTGCGTTATTCGGACTCCGGTTTCCCTGGAAATACCTGCACCCAACCCAGAACTCCGCCGGAGAATACTTCGACATATCATGCAAAAGTCCCTGTCTGTAAAGTCCTACCTTAAAGCAGTTCTTCATAACCAGATATTTGTGATGTGTTATGGTGCAAAAATGTTTCCAGATTTTCATTCTTTAGCCTGCCTTCCAACAAAAACTTTGATCGTTCGCTCCTCCAGCTGAACCTTCTTATCTTTTACCGGAACTGCTTCTTTTTCATCCAGGACTCCTTCTTTTGTCCCTGCTATGCACACCCATTCCATTCCTTTTGGAAGGGAAGGAAGTGCAAATGAATGCGAAAGCCAGTGCATATTATATGCAATATAAAAGTCCTTCTCTGTACTTTCTTCATGATAGAATACACCAAGCTGTCTGCTTGCACGCCCTGCCGGCATCTGCCACGCATCCTCCCCATGATAGGAAATCTGAGGGATTCCGCTTCTGCCCATCGTGTCTTCTGATTTTTTCGCTATCTGCTTCATACAGGCTTTGCGAAGTGCAATCAGTCGACATACAAATGTATATAATTCTTCCTGTCTGGAAAGCTGGTTCCAGTCAAGCCATGATATCAGATTATCCTGACAGTATGCATTATTATTCCCTTTCTGGGTATTCATAAATTCATCCCCGGAAAGGATACACGGCATTCCCTGTGCAAATAAAAGTAAAAAGAACGCATTAAATATCTGATTCTTCCGCAACTCGTTAACCGCCTTTTTCCGGCTGTTCCCTTCTGCCCCACAGTTCCAGCTGTAATTGTAATCCGGACCATCCAGATTATTCTCACCATTTGCTTCGTTGTGCTTTCCATCATAGGAAACTACATCACAGAGCGTAAATCCGTTGTGGCTTGCAATATAATTATACAGCTGTGTATCCTGATTCTTCAGCTGGCAGATCACATCCCGGATCATGCCCTCATCTCCCTTTAAGAAACGGCGCATCACATTCTGGAATCCGTCTTCTTTTTTGAGGATCTTACTTTTCGCAAGCACAGGATCCTTTGCAAGTTCATCCGGATTGCAGATATATGGATTCACAATAAATCCATCCACATGATACTGCATCACCCAGTAACGCAGACAATCTAAAATCAGAGAAAACGTAGTTCCCTCTGTGAAAGGCATCTCAAGAATAACTTCAATCCCTGCAAGATGCATCTGACGAACAAGTGACTTCATCTCATTCACCGGATCTCCTGCCGCATATGATGCTTTTGGTGCAAAGAAATATGCTTTTCCATATCCCCAGTAATTCACATGCCTCTGATTCTCATCAAATTCATAAACCGGCATCAGATGGATCTGGTTAATCCCCAATTTTTGAAGATAGGGCAGTTTCTCCGTAACTCCGTCAAACGTTCCTTTGTGTGCGACTCCGGACGAACTGTGTTTTGTAAATCCACGGACATGAAGACTGTAGGCGATCACATCTTCCTTTTTCAGATGTGGAAATTGCGACTTTCCCCAGTCAAATGTATCTGTTACAATCCGGGTACGCAGTTTTCTCTTTTCCTTTCCCTTTGACACAGACCAGAGTTCTCTGCCTGAAAATGCTTTTCCATATGGATCCGGAACTATCTTTCCACCGATTTTATAACAATATTCATAATCTTCCGGTTGTTCCAGCACCACGGAGAGAAAGTGCAGATTTCCTGCCACATCAGAGTATGGCATCTCCTGTGAAAATGCTGAAGCCCTGGCACCTTTTTTATAAATGATCAGTTCACATGTCTGTCCTTCCGGAACTGCTACCGAAAAATTCGCTGTCTGTCCTTCCACAGTACATCCCTGTGGAAACGGAAATCCCACTGCTGTCTTCATATCCACTGTTCCCCCTGTTACTGCCATCCGTCAACTCCATACATATCTACATTCGAGGCATCAATAAAAAATACATCCAGATACGTTGTCTTTTCATAATCATCCCCGTTTAAAATAGCAAAACCGATTTTGACCGATTCTTTTCCGAGTTTGATCGGTGATTGCGCACTTGTTCCGCGAATCAGGGAATCCGGCTTCTGAAGTTCTTTTTTCAGATCTGGAGAACCATCTACCCCGTAAATCTTTACATCAGTAAGACCGGCTGTTCTTGCTGCAACCAGTGCCCCAAGCGCAATCTGGTCGTTCCCGCACATTACTGCCGTAACATCCTTATTCTCTGCAAAAATCTTGTTAGCTGCTTCTCTTGCCTCGTTCAAATCTCCACTGACATCTGCTCTTCCTACAATCTCAAATCCCTTTCCGGCAATTGCTTCCTCAAAGCCTGTAATTCTCTCTACAATAGAATTCTGTGTAAGACCTTCAAGAATTACAATCTTTCCACCATCCGGACTCTGCTGTATCAGATCTTCTCCACAAAGCTGTCCGGCAGCTTTATTATCCGAACCAATAAAGGCATCAATATAATCCGTATCCTTAACTTCCGTATCAATATTGATGATCTTAACATCGGCTTCCTTAAGCTCTTCCAGAGCAGGTGTGATCGCATCTCTTGATACCGGACACAGAAAAATGGCATCCAGTCCGTCTTTGATCATCTGATGGATCTGCTCGATCTGGGTGTCTACATTCAGTGCCGGATCTTTTGTCACCAGCGTACTTCCCTGTGCTTCGACTGCTTCTCTCAGTGCCTGCTCAAGTGTAATATAGTATGGATTTTCCATGGTAATACAACTAAATCCAAAACGATAGCTTTTTGCCTCTTCCTTGCTGTCATCGTCCTCTTCTGTTATTGCATTGTCCTGGCTTGTCCCAACATTCTTCTTACAGCCTGCAGTCATGCCAATACAGAGAACCATCACAAGAAAGATAGAAAAAATCTTTTTCTTCATATAGATAAACCTCCCTGAAACCTTTCTTTTATTGTATCTTTTTTACCGCTAATGTCAATACTTTTCCCCTTGCAAATATCCCCATACTCTGTTAGAGTGATAGTATCAGATTGAAAGGAGAACTGAACAATGGAAAAGGAACATAATCTGCTTGAATCCGATGTTGTCACACTGACACTTGATGACGATGTGGAAATCGAATGCGCCATTATCACAACTTTTAATATGGATTCTACCGAATACATTGCACTTCTTCCGCTTGATGAAGACGGTGGAAATGAGGACGGAGACGTATGGATCTATCGCTTTATCCGTGATACCACAGGCGGCTCCGATCATGATCTTCAGAATATCGAAGATGATGATGAGTATGACCGCGCTGCGGATAAGTTTGATGAATGGCTTGATACACAGGAATTTGAAGGCTTTGATATTGAAGAATAATTATTTTATTCTCTGACCTAAAAGCTCTTCCACAAAACGGGACGGTTTGATACTGTTCCCGTTTTTTTGTGTAATATAGGAAATACAGAGATTATTCTTCGCACGGGTTAGTGCTACATAAAAAAGTCTTCTCTCTTCTTCAATCTCGTCTTTCTTTTCTGCCTTCTGATGCGGAATCTCACCCTCATTGGCATGGATCACAAATACATCCTCAAATTCCAGTCCTTTCGCTGAATGGATCGTCATCAGCTGTACCTTATTCTCCCGCTCTCCTTTGATCTTCCTTGCCTTTGCCTGCTGTTCTTCCAGCTCCTGCGTATATTTTGCAATATGGATTTCCCATTCATCATAGGATTTGAAGTTTTTACTCCTCTCCTCAAGCTCTGCCATCACATCCATCAGCTGCTTCCACGAAATCTGATGTTTTTCGGCATATTCTTTCAGGAAATCATCATATCCGATCTTTTTTCGGATATACTGGATTGCCGCATAAGGTGCCATATTCTTCATCATACGGACATCCACATCAAACTGGTCAATAATATCCAGCATCCAGTCCTTATCGCAATAAAATTTACGCAGATCCTCAAAATTTACCTGCCGGTTCTCCATACTGTTCCGTGCCAGATACCTGAGTGGTCGGTTACAGATTGTCAGGAAAAGCGACCTATCCCGCTTTCCTGCTGCCAACTGCAGATATGCCATCATATCTTTTACAATAAAATGCCTGTAAAAATTGGTCACATAATCCCGCATTTCAAACGGGATACGGTGTTCGCTTAATATTTCCGAAATCATTCGCGCCTGGACTGCTGCCCGGAAAAGTACAGCAATTTCTCCCGGCCTTATTCCCTGGTCCAGTTTTTTCTGGATCTCTTCCGTTACATACTGCGCCTCTTCCTGTTCATCCAGGACTTCCTGCACATGAACATTCTGTCCTCTTCCCCGAAATGACTGTACACGCTTGTAAAAACGGGTATCATTATGCAAAATCACTCTTGCCGCTGCTCCGGTAATAAATTCGGTAGAACGATAATTCATCGTCAGCGAAATGGTCCGAAGTGACGGGAATTCCTGCTTCATATAAAGCATCAGCTCCGGCTTTGCTCCACGAAATCCATAAATGGACTGATCATCATCCCCGACTACAAACAAATTGTACCTCGGTGCTGCAAGCATCCGGATCACTTCATACTGTACACGGTTGATATCCTGGAATTCATCGATCAGGATATACTGGAAACGCTTCTGCCATCCCTGCAGAATCTCCGGCTTTTTCCGGAAAAGTGCATAACACTGTACCAGCATATCATCAAAATCAAATTTTTTCAGTTCTTTTTTCTGATGCTCATAGCTGCGGAACACTTCTGCAAACTCATCTTGTGTAAGATACTTACTGTGAAAATCTTTCAGATGACAAAGTCCGTTCTTTACCATGCCGACTTCCCGCAGAAGTTCTCTCACCAGTTCCTCTTCATCTTCTACCTCAGGTGTTGATTCGATATCGGTCTGGTCTATGACCTCCTGTAAAAGTACAGAGGACTCTTTTTCAGACATCAGATTATTCGCACCAATCCCATAGGCACATTTTAGAATCCCATAAAAAATACTGTGAAAGGTCCCAAACGTTACCGGATAATTTTTTCCGGCAGTCAGCCTTTCAAAACGTTCTTTCATTTCACGTGCTGCATATCTTGTAAAAGTAATTACAAGAATCTGATCCGGGCGTACTCCGCTCTCCTCGATCAGATAACGGGTACGTTCTGTGACAATAAGCGTCTTTCCCGAACCCGGAGGTGCCAGCACCATACACGGTCCATTCCCGTGCTTTATCGCTTCATCCTGTCCTCTGTTTAGTTTCATGAACTCCCCTTCTCATATGTAATACAACAGAACGGATTCCTCTTCCGCATTACGCGAAAAAAGAAATCCGTCCCCCATGCATACTTTTATATCTGTATATTACCTGCTTAATAATTCTATTGCATTCTTGATTCTTTCTACAGATTCTGCCTTACCAAGAACTTCCATGATCTCAGTCGCTCCACCCGGAGTATTCTGCTTTCCTGAAACTGCAGTTCTTACCGGCCACATCACATATCCGTTCTTATAACCTTTTTCTTCTGCAAATCCCTTCAGCAGCCCGAATAATGCGTCATTACTGTAATCATCCCATGCTTCCAGTCTTGGAAGAATTTCTTTTAATACTTCCAGAGAAGTCTCTTCGTTAGTCTTCATCTTCTTATGGCAATACATTGCAGTATCATATTCCGGAACAGCTTCAAAGAAATCAATCTGGTCTTTGATATCCGGAAGGATTTCGATACGGCTCTTGATCAGAGACGCAATCTTTTTCAGATCATAATCCTTTGTGATCACTTTCTTGATATACGGCTCTGCAAGTTCATAGAATTTATCAAAATCCATAGCCTTCAGATATTCTCCGTTCATCCACTTCAGCTTATTGATATCAAATACAGCCGGTGATTTGCTCATATGATGATAGTCAAATGCTTCAACAAGTTCCGGCAGTGAGAAGATCTCTCTGTTATCCTGCGGACACCATCCAAGAAGTGCCACATAATTTACAATTGCTTCACTTACAAATCCCTGATCCAGAAGATCTTCGTAAGAAGAATGTCCACATCTCTTGCTGAGCTTTTTGTGGTTCTCATCTGTAATCAGCGGGCAATGTACATAGACCGGTACTTCCCATCCAAATGCTTCGTAAAGACGGTTGTACTTCGGTGCTGAAGAAAGATATTCATTTCCTCGGACAACGTGTGTAATATTCATCAAATGATCATCAATAACGTTCGCAAAATTATAGGTCGGATATCCATCTGATTTGATCAGGATCATATCATCCAGTTCCGCATTCGGAACGGTAATATCTCCATAAATTTCATCATGGAAAGTTGTGGTTCCCTCTGTCGGCATATTGATGCGGACAACATATGGCTTTCCGGCTGCAAGGTTTGCTTCTATCTCTTCTTTACTCAGATGCAGACAATGCTTGTCATAATTCACAATCTGTGTTCCATCCTCTGATACAGAAGTTTTCAAAGATTCCAGACGTTCTTTATCACAGAAACAGTAGTATGCATCTCCCTGTTCAATTAACTGCTTAGCATACTTCATGTAAATTCCTGAAGCCTGTCTTTCACTCTGAACGTATGGTCCGACACCGCCATCTTTATCTGGTCCTTCATCATGAACAAGGCCTGTCTTCTCCAGTGTTCTGTAAATAATATCCAATGCACCTTCTACATATCTTTCCTGATCTGTATCTTCAATACGGAGCATAAAATCTCCGCCTTCATGTTTTGCGATCAGGTATGCATATAATGCAGTACGCAAATTACCGACATGCATTCTACCTGTCGGACTCGGTGCAAATCTTGTTCTGACTTTTTTCATTTTAGTGTTCCTCTCTTTAACTTCTGTTTTATTTTCACTGTGAAAATAAACTATTCACAGTTCTCTATGACATTCAAATATATGTTCATCTTTATTATACTAACACATTCCCTTTTTTACTTCAAGCATTCCGAAGCCACTATTTTCCCCGTTTTTCTGTATTTTGCGGTTCCTCAGCTCCAGGAACGATCTTTCGGACATACTTCATGGAATTCTGCTTCCACTCACTCTTCTGAAAAGCCTGGAAAAAGGTATCCACGACAAAAATTGCAAGAGAGATCACGCCTGCGATCTCTAATGTCTGGATCAGATAAAATTCGGACATCGCCTCGTTCCCGTCGATCAGATAATGAACCGTCTGGTACATCCCGTTTCCGGGAACAGTCGGAAGAACCCCAGCAATCAGAAACAACGTAACCGGTGTCTTATAAACTCTCGCAAAAATATGCGAAACAACTGCAGCTGCAACTGCTGAATATAAAGATGCCATCAAATCTCCTCTGCCAAAATGTATTGCAAGCAGATAAACAAATCCACCAATTGCTCCTACAATACCAGCCTGAAGAACAAAGCGGCGCGGAACCTGAAGGAGAACCGCAAAACTGTAAATAGACAAAAACGCTCCAAATACCCGGATGATCATTTCAAAAACAGTACTGTTCATTTTTTGCTCTCCTTCCTGCTAAAAAATCTTTGCGCAAAGCGCCAGCCCAATACCAATTCCAATTGCAATCCCAAGTGCTTTTAAGAAAGCTTCCATCACTCTTGCACCACCGGAAAGATAATCCCCCCGCAAGGTATCCCTGACAGCATTGGTGATTGCCATTCCCGGTACAAGAGGCATGAAACTTCCTATCATAACAGTATCCATATTCATCTGATCACCCAGACCTTCTTTTAGAAGGCAGCAGGCAAATGCAACACCAAATCCTGCGAAAATATCCTGAATAAATGGGTGAA
Source organism: Coprococcus sp. AM100_B19A (assembly GCF_027662015.1). NCBI lineage: Bacteria > Bacillati > Bacillota > Clostridia > Lachnospirales > Lachnospiraceae > Coprococcus > Coprococcus sp. AM100_B19A. The sequence continues at coordinate 35,551 of NZ_JAQDKN010000020.1, read as the reverse complement.
ATTTCAGATCCTGTCCCGCTGATACAAAGGCAACAAGAAAAAGTCCTACAACGATGGCTGCCCCGGTATCTGCAATGGATCCACCAAAAAAAATTGTAAATCCCACACCAACCCCCATCATTGCCAGGTTGGTTGTCTTGCGGCTGAACTCGAACTGTTTTAACATCGAAAGCTTCTCATATGCCTGCTCTAGTGTCAGATCATCTCCACAATACTGCCTGGAAATCTCATTAACATCTACGACGAGCTTTAGATTGGTATCCCGTTCTTCGACTCTCTTTGTAACAGTAACTGCCTTTTCGTTCTCCAGTTTGATCGTCGCGGAAATTCCGGTCATGATCACCAGAACTTCTGCCATCTCGATGTGATCCGCCGTCTTCAGTATATGATGCATGGTATCTTCCACACGATACGTTTCCGCTCCGCTTCGCAGCATTATTTCACCGGCAAGCATCGCCGTTTTCAGTAATAATTGCGTATCCATGACTTTCTCCCTCTCACTTTTTCGGATTTATAATTGTCATGATACTATTTCCTATTCTAAAAATCAACCAAAAATTTTTTCGTACACAAAACAGTACAATCATTACTGTTCACAGTATCTGTGACAAATAATGTATAATCTTTCTGCAAAAACAGTTTTTCGCAAGGAAAAAGGCTTTCCGGTCTTATGACCGGAAAGCCCATCTTCCTGAATTAGAGTGAGAGTGTTTATAAAAAGGCAGATTTTATTAGTTAATATATCCGCTCTTTTTCAGTTCTTCCTCAGCTTTTGCGAGGTTTGCGTCTGATACACGGATGATTGGTCCTGTGCATCCCATTCCGCTTTCTGCGTAAATGCCGAGTTTCCACAGTACTTTAACTGCGTCTTCCAGATCCATAACTTCAATTCCAGGGATCTGTGCTGTTACGATTTCCTTCGGTGGCTCTTTAACTTCTTCTTCAGCCGCTGCCGGTTTCTGAGAAGCTTTGTGCTCATCAAGGATTTCTTTTAATCCAGCTTTCTTAACAGCTGCAAATTCTTCTTTCGCTACTTCAAATACTTTTCCTCTTACCAGCTGTGCTGCGTAACGGATCGCATTTGCGATAACCGGTGCTCCGGATGCTCTGGATACGATCATAACAAGCTGTTCATATCCTTCTCCGATTCCAGGTCCGTATCCGAATCCTGTTGCTTCAAAGCTTCCACCTGTTGTGAAAGAAGAAAGCATCTTCACCATGATATTTCCGGTAAGGGAATCTGTTACCATGATGTCCGGGGATGCCTGAAGGACGTCATTTCCTCTCATAACGCATCCGCCATCTGCTCTTCCTGATTCTGCAAATTCGATCGGATACCCGTTCTCCTGCAGTTTCTTCAGAGCTTTCTCTGTCTGACGTGCACCGTCTACATTCAGGATACCAACGGTCGGATTCTTCTTGCCACAAGCTTTTGCAGCGATGATTCCGTAGATCGCATTTTTGATCATTCCTTCAATACGGTCTGTGCTGGATGTTCCTGTTGTATTAGCGATGAACATTTCTTTTGCAGTTGCCGGTGTTACACAGCGTCCTACTGTAGATACACCGATCGGGAATGGGAAGTGCATGGTTACTGCTGCATCTACTTCTCCATTCTTCAGCATTTCTTCCATCTTATCATGACCTTCTTCATCGTTAGCCACTTTAACAGTTGTAACGCCTTCTGCTTCTAATGTTCCGATATAATGTACATCAATTCCGTCTTTTGCCGCTTCAATTGCCGCTGCCATAGAGTTTTCTTCTCCATGTTCGCTTCCCATTCCGGTCAGTGCAACTTTCGGGCGCTTTCCGAAGCTTCCTGTCTCCAGTCCCTGCGCCATCTCCATAAAGGTGTCGGCAATCATTCTTTCAATACTATTTGCCATTTTGTTTGTCCACCTTTCTTATTCTTCTGTTGCCATGAGTGATGCTGCAAAATCTTTCATTGCTTTTGCAATCAGTCCTTTTACTTCTTCTTCTGATACACCACTGTTATCTTCTGCACCGGTATTTGCCTGGATTACGAAAGATACACCATCGAAGAGGTTGGTCATACGTCCAAGGAACAGACTTCCTTTTCCGATGATCATGACTTTATTGATCTTTCCAGCAAGGATATCTTCTCTTGCAAATCCGATGTACGGTACACCTGAAGGAATATGTCCCTGAGTCGGAGCCCATCCTGTCAGTCCGTGTTCTCCTGCGAAGCTTGCAAGTTCTTTTCTGTCAAGTTCGCCTCTCTTAACTGCGAGAGCTGCGATCATCTTGTAGTTAGCAAGCGGTACATCTCCGGCTCCTGCCGGTTTTGTGATATCCGGGTTCTGCATTTCCGGAGAGAATTTATCGATATCTGTGATCTTAAGTCCTGCTCTTTCCAGTGGATCAGCTACAAGGCTTCCGATTACGTTCTGCGGAGCACTTCCTGTTCCTACTGTATGGCGTCCAAGGATATCCAGGTTGATTTCCGGGTTTACACCATCGTTTTCTGCGATGATTACACAGAATCCGCCAAGGCAGTCTTCCAGGATCGGAAGACCTTTCTTTACATGGTCTTTACCGTTCATACCAAGTTTTGCTGTACAACCACCAGCTGTTACAGCTACACATTTGTATGCGCCTGATTTTACGAGAGCTGCTGCTTCGATCAGTGCGTGAGATGGTCCGGCACAGAATCCACGGGAGTCAGAACCTGTTGCGTTCAAAAGTCCTGCAACTTCAGCTGCTGCTTTCGCAAAGTTACCACCACCACGCTGGTTCATATCACCACAAGCTTCTTCTGCACAGTCGATGACATACTCAACGTCTGTCTTTTCGATTCCTGCGTTTCTTACACCATAGAGGAGGGCGAGCACGCTGGATGCCTTACTCATAATGTTTTCATGCATAACATGAGCTGAAAGGTTTGCATCAATGTCATGCGCTCTCTTTACACAGCCTACCAGTTTGTTTTCATGATACAGACCTTCAGCATGCTCTTCATTTACAAAGTGTTCGATTTCTGAGATTTCAAATCCCTCGATTACTTTTTCTACGATATCATCTGTGATGATCGGATCTGCTGCAAATTTTTCTTTTGTAGCTGCTACAAATCCTTTTTCAAGCATAACAACTTCGAACATGTCGCATGCCTGAGCTAAAAGAAGGAATTCGTCTTCCGGCATGATTTCACCGTATTTTCCGTAACGCTCTGCACCTTCTTTTACTTTATCGTAGTAAGGAAATTCAACCTGGGCAAGGTCGTCCGGTGTTGCATTTCCGATATATACCTGATTCGGCCAATAATTTACACATGTATCATATGACCGAAGATGATCTCTAAGTTCTTTTAAATATTCTGATTCCGGATTAACAACTCTTTCTGTTGTCTGTGTTGTTCCGTTGTAAACTACCATTTCCGGGGTATGTACGAGTACATATCCTGCTCCTTTAATTACACTGTTCATCGCTGGTTTCCACCTTTCCTGACATTCTCTTTTTACGAATGTCACCATCATTCATTTCTCCGTGATATGCGCGTATAATCTACCTGTCCTGATTTAAAAGATTTTGGGCAGAATGCGCTAAACAAGCTTTTATCAGAAGCGCATCACTGGCACGCTTCCGAGATGCTAGGCAATTCACTAATGCAATACCAGCATGTTCCCGATATGCCTGGCAATAAAACAGGCGACAGGAAGAATCCTGCCGCCTGTACCTCTATCTCAGATATTCCGCTTTGAAGGTATACCCCCTCTTTATCTTAGAGGTATTTGCAATATTCGTCGCGGATTGCTGACATTTCGTCTACGATATCATCAACATCAAGGACCATTTCCATCATGCCTACCTGTTCATCGTAAACAGCCGGGTCAAATTCTTCTTTTAACTCTGGTTCACATACGTGATATGTCGTGAGTCCAAGCTGGACCCCTGTCAACGGACCTGCGAATGTCGGGTCTCCTGCTGTAACGGTTTCTGCAGCAAGTCCTGCTGCTTCTCCTTCAGCTGCGCCTACGATTACGACTACGTTTTCCGGGCCGTACTCCTCAGCAAATTCTTTTACCCTTTTCTGATTCTCCAGATCCATTGCGCCTGCGCTAGTTCAGACGAAACATTCTGTTGAAGAAAAAACTACATCTCCGCCAGCTGTCTTTACGCATTCTGCGATTGCTGGTCCCGGTACACCGTCACGGTCACCGATAATAACAACTTTTTTATCTTTTAAAATTGCCATGATGTCTTTTCCTCCTTCCTTTCTTTTAAAATTTTGTTTTGTTAATAGTTTTACACGCTTTACGCGATTATATATTGTGAGCACACAGACAGCTCTTTGCCGCCTGTGCGCGGCTCACCGAATTAAATTGGTTTAATGATTAGATATATTTCTTAATCATTGCTTCGATGCTTTCCTGTGTAGCATCATCTTTTACTACTTCTTCTACTTTTTCGCCATCTTTGTAAATAGCCATAACCGGAAGACCAAGGATCTTCTGTCCGATAGCAAGACGACGAGCTTTTGTTGTATTCAGAGATGTGAATTTGATCTTATCTCCGTATTTGTCTGCCATTTCATGTACGAACGGCATCAGAGCCTGGCATGGAACGCATCCATCACCAAAGAAATCTACGAATACATAACCTTCTGCTTTTAAGACTTCGTCTTCAAATGTTTTCTTATCTACTTCTAACATGTCAAATGTCCTCCTCACTCTATTAAAAAGTGTTTATTATTTTAACTCGTTAATATACTTTTCTGCCTGTGTAGCTGCGATTGCTCCATCAGCTGCAGCTGTAACAACCTGTCTTAAGCTCTTAACGCGGATATCGCCTGCTGCGAATACGCCTGGGATATTAGTGTGCATATCTGCATCTGTCGGAATATATCCTCTTTCATCCATCTCAAGACCTGTTCCTTCATAGATCTTTGAGTTTGGAAGTGTTCCGATAAATCCGAATACACCAAACATTCCGTCATCTTCATCAGCTACGATCTTAGTGAGTTCACCTGTTTTAACATTCTTAACAGTCATCTCAGAAAGGATTCCGTCACCGCCAACTTCTTCTACAACCGTATCCCACATAAAGTGAAGTTTTTCGTTCTTGAAAGCTTTTTCCTGGATGGATTTTGCTGCACGAAGCTCATCACGTCTGTGAATAATGGTAACTTTTCTTGCAAATTTTGTAAGGTACATAGCTTCTTCTACAGCAGAGTCTCCTCCACCTACTACGTATACTTCAAAATCTTCAAAGAAGTTTGCATCACAGGTAGCGCAGTAAGAAACGCCCTTACCCATGAATTCTTTTTCGCCTTTGCATCCGATCGGTCTTGCAAAAGCTCCGGTTGCGATGATAACCGTCTTTGACTGATATTCAGCCTTCGCACTCTTCAGTACTTTGATATCGCCGTCCAGGTGTACTTCGTTAATTACATCTGATGCTCTCTCAACGCCGAATTTTTCACACTGCTGTGTCATTCTTGCGATAAGTGAAGGACCGCTTTCCCCTTCTACGATCTGTCCAGGATAATTTTCGATGTCATCTGTGATTGCGATCTGTCCGCCATCTTTACCTTTCTCAATAACCAGTGTTGAAAGACGGCTTCTTCCTGCGTACAGACCTGCAGCTAAGCCTGCAGGTCCCGCACCCAGGACGATCACGTCATAAACTTTGCTCATAACGTTCTCTCCTTTTTTAATAAAATTACATGACCTTCTAACTATGATTTAGTTGTCAAAGATTGTCTGTCCGTCTACTTCTGTTGTAAGAGCTTTCAGAGCTTTTTCAACAAGACCCTTACGAAGAGCATACTCTTCATCTTTTTCAAGAGCCGGATTTCCAAGTGGATGAGGAATAGCAATCGTAGGAACGATTCTGTTCGCACCAACTGTCATGGAAATCGGAGTTACTGTACACATATGAACTACCGGGAGTCCAGCTGCTTCAATTGCTTTTACCATTGTTGCACCGCAACGTGTACAGGTACCTCAAGTAGAGGTCATGATAACTGCGTCAACACCGTCTGCTATAAGTTTCTGAGCATATTCCTCAGCAAAAGCTTTTGCAGAAGCTACGGCTGTACCGTTACCAACTGTTGTATAGAATTTGTTATGAAGTTTTCCGATAACGCCTTCTTTTTCGAATTCACGCATAACGTCTACAGGAAGTACACGGTCTGCATCTTCGTTTGCATATACCGGGTCATATCCGCCATGAGCTGTTTCGTATGTATCTTCTGTAAGATCCATAACACCTGTGATGTCATATTCTCCGTAATGTGAGGCATTTGAACTTTCGATGTGGTCCGGATTTCCTTTCGGAACAATTCCACCTGAAGTACAAAGTGCGATTGTAGCCTTGCTAAGATCTTTGATAGCTGGCTGTGGATCAACACGGTCGAATGACGGCATTGGATACTCTGTCTCAAACGGCTTGTCTGCCAGTTTCTTAAGGAGCATCTTAACAGCTCTCTTAGATCCACGTTCTTTTTCGAAGAAGTTTACACGAACTCCGTTCGGCATATAACCTTCCTGGCAAGAAGCACCGATCTTTTCGCCCTTAGCGATCTTAAGAGCAAGCGGAGCAAGTTTCTTAACTGCATCTCTCATACCAGCTGCGCTGTTCTTTGTAGATACTGTATAAACTTTGTTCTTGAACATATCAGCACCTGGGTTTTCAATGTACATACCAGTTACTGCCGGGATTCCGAGTTCTTCCTGTACTGCATCACAGATTGTTCCACATGCAACACCGTAACGTCCGGCGTTGAAAGCAGGTCCTGCGATGAAGATATCAGGATTCTGGCTCTTAACCATCTCAAGAATATCAGCTTTTGCTTTGTCAAGGTTTTCATTGAAGTAAGAGTCACCACATACGATTGTAGCTACGATCTCTGCTTCATCTTTAAACTGCTGCATCAGAGCCATACCTGGTCCGACAACTTCGCCTACACGAAGTTCAGCAGGATAATCAGCTTTTTCTTCTCCACCGATCTGAGCGAAGAACTGATTGATATAATGTACAACTTTAATTTTACTCATTATCTTTTCGTCCTCCATTCCTAACGTGCACTCAGATATCCAAATCCGGTTTCATTTGTAGCACCGGTAATGGCCTGAATTTCAACTTCGATTGTTCCATCTTCACGATGAGAATGTTCATTACCACCAGCGATGATTGTAACGAATTCTTCTGTTCCGATTACTTTATCCATCTTAGGAAGTACGATTACCTGGTTAGCATTTCCACCAGTTACAACTGCATCTGCAGCCGGATCAGCATCTGCAAGTGACTGAGATTTTCCATCACGTCCGGCATATTCATCTGTAATGATTACAGTCTTAACGCCTTCAGCTTCGATCTTCTTGCAGTTCATGATAAGGTCAGTATCCGGGTTACCGAATCCTTCCTGTGATACGATAACTGCATCAAGGTCTAACAGACGGCACATCTTAGCTGTCCAGTCTGAAGAACGCATCTTGTCTGCAAGGTATACGTTTTCGTTTGTAAGGATCTGGCAAACAAAGTTCAGCGTTTTTCCGTGTTCTTCGAACAGGTCATGGATAACCGGGTTGTTCTCATGAACGTATGTCGGGTTCTTATCACAAGCGGATACGCAGTTACCAGATACGATAGCTCCGTCCATAACTTCTGTCGGGTTCATGATTGTAGAGAGTGTTCTCTTTGCATCAACGCCGTATACATATGTGTCATGAAGAAGTCCCTGGCTCTGAAGCATCTGTACATATGCAACTCTCGGAAGATTCGGGAATTTTTCTTTTCCTTCCATGATTCCGTATGTTTCATATACTTTTGTTTCATCTGGTGTAAGTTCACGAGCAAGTTCTCCAAGGTAAACTGCTACTCTGAATCCAGCAAGACGAACAGCTTTTTCATATTCATGCTGTTTGATTCCTTCAACCGGTTCGCAGACAACAACTAAGTTGTTCAGCTTTGAAAATGGAGTGTATTCTGCACCCGGGCCTGACATATCAATGATACCTTCCTGGAAACCAACGATCTTACCAGCTGTTACAACAGCCATTCCCTTTAATGCATATGTTTTACCACTTCCTACAGTGTCAACTTTTGCGATAACGCCCGGGAAGATTCCCCCTCTTCCTTCAACTTTAACACGTGGTTCAATAACGTCTTTAACCGGAGTGATACGAACGCTTTCACCTGGTTTTGCAATATCAAACTTAACGCCTTTGATTTTTTCGTCCTCAAGAACGATTGCCTTTACAGCTTCTTCATCAACATAGAGAACGCCGTCTTCGATTTTAGACTCAGACGCGAACTGAATGTCGTTAATAAAAATGTGACCCATTTCTAATTTCACTGTAAATTCCCTCCTTTTTTGAATGTGTTTGTTGTATGCTCAAAAGTACACTAAACCGCATGTACTTCTACAGCCTTTTTTTAGCGCCAGCTTTCCGCTGACGGCAGAGCACTTGAGATCAATGTGTAATCTACAAGCTGAAAGTCTGCATAAACCTGAGGTTTATAAAGATCAGACTTAAACTGAAATTTACCGCACGCCTGAATGGCACTTGCAATGATCTGCATCGCCTGTGCATCCAGACCTTCCGGCGTTTCTGAGAGCATAACCGACTTATATGGAGTCTCATTCGGTTTTACGCTTCCGGACAGCGGATGTGTCAAAAGTCGGTATCCCTGGAAGATCATCTTCTGAACTTTTTTAAGTGTGTCCTCATAAGAAAGTTCTTCGTATTCCACATGATAATCTTCCCCAAGTTTTTCTTTTACCAGTGGATTATTTGTGATAATCATAAATCCAGTATTCATAGCCGCTTCTTCCTTTCGTCCCCTGTCCGTTTATGCGGTCTTTTTTGACTCCCTGTGTCTGAAATACTCCAGATAATTTTTTAACATATATCTGGTATCAAAAAAGGACGCCAAAACAACTTCTCTGTTTTAAACGTCCTTTCTGTCTCCTTGTAAATTCGGTAATTCCGGATTCAGAGTGTAGTACCTTTCCCGATCCTTTTGCCTGAAAGTTTCACCATTCAACGAGCTTTACTGCTCTACGGTTTGCATCTTCGGCGATCATTTATCAAATATCTTTATAAATGATTCTCTCGCAGGAAATATCAACCTACTATCTAATTGACTGCATCTTTTTATTCATTTTGCAGCATCTTTCTTGCTGACATGATTACTATAACACACATTTATACAAAATGCTAGTCTTTTTATAGATTTTTTTGTATATTTCTTATTGTTTTTTTCTATAACTGTTTTTCGGCTATTATACAAATTATCTATTTTCCTTTTTTCTGATTTGGCAGGAAATTATTATAGTAATCGTCATGCGTCTTCTTAACAAGGCCACTGAGTGCTACCAGTGCAATCGCATTCGGGATAACCATCATACTGTTAAAGCAGTCTGCCATATTCCATACAAGTTCTACTTCCTGAAGTGATCCAAGTGCTACGCAGATACATACAATGATTGAGTAAATTTTAACAGCTTTTGCTCCAAACAGGTAACGGATGTTTGCTTCACCGAAGAAATACCATCCGATGATCGTTGAGAATGCGAAGAATAACATACAGATCGCGATAAAGATCTCACCGAACTTACCATATAATGTAGAGAATGCATACTGGCTCAGCTGTGCACCCGTAAGACCAGTCGTTCTTGAACCGGTTGTGATAATAACAAGTGCTGTCAGGTTAAGAATTACGAATGTATCAATGAACACACCGATCATAGCTACAAAGCCCTGTTCAACCGGATGTTTTACTTTTGCTACTGCATGTGCGTGTGGTGTAGAACCCATACCAGCTTCATTGGAGAAGAGACCTCTTGCCACACCTTTCTGTACTGCAAGCTTCAAGGTTGCGCCCATTGCACCACCTGCTACTGCTGCCGGTTTAAATGCACCGACAATAATGTCATGGAATGCTGCCGGGATTGCTGTAACGTTTGCAAAAATTACGATCAAAGAACCTACTATATAAAATGCTGCCATAATCGGCACGATCAGTTCAGTAACTTTTGCGATTCGCTTCATACCACCTGTGAATACAAACAAAGAAACAACTGCTACAAAAATACCCATTGCAATCTTCGGAATTCCGAATGCAGTGTTCCATGATGCTGCGATTGAGTTAGACTGAACTGCATTGCCCATGAATCCAAGTGCAAAGATGATCAGCACTGCAAAGATAGCTGCCAGAACTTTTCCGAACGTTCCTTTAAATGCTCCTCGTATGTAATATACCGGACCACCAGTTACGGTTCCGTCATCACTGACCTGCTTGAACTTCTGAGCCATAACCGCTTCTGCGAAGATCGTTGACATTCCGAGGAATGCGCTGATCCACATCCAGAAGATTGCTCCCGGACCACCGACTGCAATTGCAGTTGCAGCTCCGGCGATATTACCGGTACCAACCTGAGCGGCGATCGCTGTTGCAAGTGCCTGGAAAGAAGACATTCCGTCTTTTCCGGCATCCCCTTTCTTACTAAAAAGTCCGCCAAAAGTTCTGTTCCATCCATCTTTAAAACCACGGATCTGGATAAATCCAAGCTTAAATGTGAACAGCAAGCCAATACCTACAAGTGCTATAATCAGCACCGATCCTGTTAGGACATCATTTACCTTTAATACTAAATCGTTCATACTCATACGGTAACCCTCCTTTTTAATAGACATCCCTTATAGTTTTTATCTGTTGAATCTATAATAACCTATTTATAGTTTTTATGCAATATTTTCAGTTAACTTATTTATTTTTTGTGTATTATCACCATGTTATTGCGATAACATAATAAATTCACTCTAAATAAGTGCGTTTTTTCGCGCTTTTCTGTGTTTGTCAAAAACTCAGTTTTCATATTTTTCGTCAAATTGTCTAATTAATGACGATTTAATATCTATGCATTTCCTTGGGATTTATAGATTCTTTCAGATGAACGCATTAATTCTTTACTATATTGATATTTCAAAGAAGTTATTTTCAGACCATGAAACATAAATAAAAAGCAGGAAACAATCTTCCGTCTTACCCGGAAATCTGCTTCCTGCTCTTCCATTCTGTTTATTCAGTTATTCTATACATTGATCTCTGCTTTTACACCAAGCAGCTCTTTATTTTCATCCAGGATCGGCCGGATCACATTCTTAAGGAATGCTTCGACCTGTTCTTTGGAACGTCCTACATATTTGGATGGATCCATTGTTTTCTGAAGATCTTCCAGACTCAGATTAAATGCATCATCTGACGCGATCAGTTCAAGAAGGTTGTTGTCCAGACCTTTTTCTTTAACATTCTTTCCTGCTTCCATCGAAAGTTCACGGATTCTTTCATGCAGTTCCTGACGGTCTCCACCAGCTTTTACTGCATCCATCATAATATTCTCTGTTGCCATGAACGGAAGTTCAGACATCAGACGTTTTTCAATTACTTTCGGATATACAACCAGTCCGTCAACGACATTCAGGCACAGATCCAGAATACCGTCAATCGCAAGAAAACCTTCCGGTACACTCAGACGCTTGTTCGCAGAGTCATCCAGAGTACGTTCAAACCACTGTGTAGCAGAAGTAATCGCCGGGTTCAGTGCATCAATCATCACGTAACGGGACAGAGATGCGATTCGTTCGCTTCTCATTGGATTTCTCTTATATGCCATTGCAGAAGATCCGATCTGTGTCTTTTCAAACGGCTCTTCCACTTCTTTCAGATGCTGGAGAAGACGGATGTCATTGGAGAATTTGTGTGCACTTGCTGCAATTCCGGCAAGAACATTCACAACTCTTGTATCCACTTTACGGGAATAGGTCTGTCCGGATACCGGATAGCATGCTTCAAATCCCATCTTCTTAGCAATCATTGGATCGATCTTATCAATGGTCTCCTGATCTCCCTCAAACAGTTCCAGGAAGCTTGCCTGTGTACCGGTTGTTCCTTTTGATCCAAGAAGTTTCAGGCTTCCAAGCACATAATCAAGATCTGCAAGATCCATAGAAAATTCCTGCATCCACAGAGTTGCTCTCTTTCCAACCGTTGTCGGCTGTGCTGGCTGGAAATGAGTAAATGCAAGTGTCGGAAGATCTTTATACCGATCTGCGAACTTTGAAAGTTCATCCAGAACATTAACCAGCTTTTTCTTAACAAGTTTCAGAGCCTCTGCCATGATAATGATATCGGTATTATCACCTACATAACAGGAAGTTGCTCCCAGATGAATGATTCCTTTTGCTTTTGGGCACTGCTGTCCATATGCATATACATGAGACATCACATCATGGCGCACTACTTTTTCACGTGCTTTTGCGACATCGTAATTGATATCCTCTGCATGCTCTTTCAGTTCTGCGATCTGTTCATCTGTAATATTGAGCCCCAGCTCTTTTTCTGTCTCTGCAAGTGCGATCCAGAGTTTTCTCCATGTCTTAAATTTCATGTCCGGAGAAAAAATATACTGCATCTCCTTGCTGGCATACCGCTCTGAAAGCGGACTTACATACTTGTCGTATCCCATAGTCTTATCCTCCCTATTCTTCTGACTCAAACGCGTGGGAAATATCTTTTCCCGGAACGCGCATCGGGTAATTTCCTGTAAAACATGCATCGCAGTATCCAAGATCTCCAACCATGTCTTTCAGCTTATCTATTTCCATATATCCAAGAGAATCTGCTCCGATCATTTCACGGATCTGCTCCGTTGTATGTGAATGAGCAATGAGCTGATCATTCGACGGTACATCTGTACCAAAATAACAAGGATGTAAAAACGGTGGCGAACTGATTCTTACATGAACTTCTTTTGCTCCTGCTTTTTTGAGCATCTTGATGATATTTGCACAGGTCGTTCCACGGACGATGGAATCATCTACCATAACAATACGCTTGCCCCGTACAACCTCTTCAATAACATTCAGTTTGATCTTCACACTGGACTCTCTCTGACTCTGTTTCGGCTTGATAAAGGTTCTTCCTACATAACTGTTCTTGTGGAATGCCATACCGTAAGGGATTCCGGAATATTCCGAATATCCTTTTGCCGCAACCAGTCCGGAATCCGGCACACCGACAACCAGATCGGCCTCTACCGGATAAGACTGTGCAAGAGCCTTTCCTGCAACAATCCTTGCATGATATACATTGATGTTGTCGATCACGCTGTCCATACGTGCAAAATAAATGTACTCAAAAATACAACGTGCCTGCTTTTCAAGTGGAATCTGCATACTTTTGTCCGAAGATACTCCATGCTTTGTAAAGCTGACAATCTCTCCCGGTTCCACGTCACGGATAAAGTCTGCACCAACTGCTGCAAGGGCACAGCTTTCCGATGCCAGGAACCAGGTATTATCTCGCTTGCCGATACAGAGTGGTTTGAGACCAAATGGATCTCTCGCTCCAATCATCTTACGCGGGCTTGATACAACCAGTGCATATGCGCCTTCAATTTTCTTCATTGCATTCTTGACCGCATCCTCTGCCTTTGAAACCTTCAGACGCTCTCTTGCAATATGATAGGCAATCACTTCCGAATCAATCGTTGTCTGGAAGATTGCTCCGGTATATTCCAGTTCATGACGAAGCTCGATCGCATTCGTCAGATTACCATTATGGGCAATCACCAATGTACCTTTCACATAATTCAGAACCAGTGGTTGTGCATTTTCCGCACGAGTTCCCCCTGCTGTCGAATACCGCACATGTCCGACACCAAGGTTTCCCTTTAATTTGCCAAGTTCTTCCTCATCGAATACTTCATTGACAAGTCCTAGCCCCTTTCTGAAATGAACTTTCCGCTTGCCATAGGTATCTGTCACTGCAATTCCGCAGCTTTCCTGCCCTCTGTGCTGAAGGGCAAACAAACCATAGTACACTGACGGCGCAACATCGCCACCATCCATATCATAGGCACCGAATACACCACATTCTTCACCTAAACCAGTCTCTACTCTTTCAAGTTCGCTCATCGTTTTGTCTTCTCCTATTTGTTGTATCCGCTTAATTTTTACATAGAGAGTATAATACATGATTTTCCGAAAATCAATACACAGCCTTGAACTTTCTCCCGTACACTATGCTCTTCTGTACTCTTTTTTCCATTCTTCAAACAATTCCTTTGACGGTTCGATGTTGATATTTTCTCTCACTTTTTCTATCTTTTCTGTAAGTTTGTTGTCAATTTCCAAAAGGATTTCATTGCCCATGACCATCTTCTGATATTCATCCTGCGGCATGTATCTGGAACTTGCATACAGGTAACCTTCGAGCATTTTATTATCTTCACAGATCTTATACGCCTTCTCATACATTCTCGCCGACTCTTCATACAGAAATGCTCTCCCATATGCTCCGGCAAGGCACGCAGACACGCGACCATAAAAACGCTTATCTACTGAATCATCCTTTTCTCCGTTGACGATCGACATGTAAACCAGGATTGCCGATTCCAGTTCTCCACTTTCCATCAGCTTATCTGCTTTGTATTTCTGACGTTCTACTTCTTTCTGGTTCTTGAGTTTCTCCAGAACATTCTGGATGTGTGCCATTTCACCCGGTGTGTAGATTCTGGATTCATGTAGCACAAGAACCACAAATTTCTCCACGGAACCATGATTCCGGATCAGTTCCACCAGCTTTACTGCAAGATCCTGCATTTCCAGTTCATCTGCGATCCATCTGCAGAGCTGCTCATTCATGATCGTATAATCGATCAGATACAGATTGTTGCACAGATAATAACACAGCTCTTCCAGTGTACTGATCCTTGTATGGATCCTCGAAATTTCATAGGGATGTTTTGCCTTTTTCTTATGACAAAGAATTAAACTGCCCATTGCTGCCTCCTAATTCAATGATCTTCTCCAACCGGAATCCTGATGGCGCAAAAAATTCGCCAAATCCCATATCTTCAAAAATAATATGACAGGTCTTTTCATCCGAGAAGAATGTACTAATTTTCAGACGAAGCGCATAGTTTTTCCGGTCCGGCAAACCTTTCAAAGAAACCGACTCCACAAGATGCCTGCCGGTCACCAGAGAATCTACATGGATCTCAATATCCTCTGTATCACCAAGAAGCACCTCGAGCTGTCTGTCTGATTCGTACCAGTGATTGCCCCAGGATACCAGTGGGTACCAGCCTTCTTCTCCATTCACGCGCATCCGCACGGAAATCTGCTCGGTCAGTTTTGTCTCATCCAGGTAGACTGGCGCATCTGACTGTTCCTCTTTTCTGCGCTGCGCTGTATAACACGCTCCTTTACTGTACAGATTATTTCCCATAAACGCACGGCGTCCGTTACAGAGAACGCGCAGAGAATTCGGATACCAGTTATTTTCAAATCCATCTCCTGTCAAAAAGACAGAAGAGATCATCTTCTTGTTGAATACACTCTGGATAAAACGTTTAAAATGCTCATCTGCCGCTTTTGCCTTCTCAACATGCAGCACCGGATAAACTGCTTCCAGTTCTTCCATACGTGCATCTGCCACCTTGTCCACCGTCACAAAGCTTTCTCTGCTTTTCTGCGAACTGTTCTTCAGTTCCCGCAACATATATGCCCGGATCACATCCTCGTCACAGTAAAAAAGTGCCGCTTCATACTGCCATAATTCTTTCGGCTGGTTAAACATATAATGACAGAAGCTTTCCTTGTAGTCCTGAACATAAATATTTTCCTTTGCCACTCCGAGTTTCTGTCCGATTCCCTTCAGCAGGACGCGGATGTCTTCGTTTTTCTCCGGGACTGTAAACGTGATGCTTTCAATTTCTTCAAATCCGTTCAACGTGTACTTTACAAAATCCGCCAGCAGCTGGACGCCTTCATATTCCTGTCCGTCTACCTCAATTTTCCTATTGCCAAGCGCACACTCCCAGATCCCTTCCACGCAGATACTGTCCCTTACCGTAGACATCCTTCTTGCCTGTCTTCCGTAAGTCCAGGTCTCTTTATAATAGTTCATCACCAGAGGAATCTGATTGTTCTCTTTTTCAATTCCGGTATCCACCGTCTCCGGTTCCTGTGTTTTTTCATTATAATAACTGATCTGACACATCTTTGCATTGATGTCATATCCTATAATACTTCCATGTGTCATGAAGTATTTCCTCCTTTAGTAAGCAACAAAAATATCCTCAGCAAGCTGTTTTTCTGTTGCAAATTCCTTCATCGCGATTGCCAGTGCTTCATTCTTCAGTGATGTCATATCATTCAGTCTTCCAAATTTTCCGATTGGTCTCACCTCACGCGGCTTATAGTCACTTTTTTCCGTAACCGTCACCTTATCCTTATTCGTCTCTGTAAAATAATAACGCAGAGATTCATCACCAAACAAAATAAAGCTCTTGATATAAGTGTCTTCATATGCCGGAAGCAGTATTTCTTCCTGATAATTCATATTATCACTTTCGCCTTTCCGTATCTGGTAGGAAATTGCCACTTTGCTTCCAGGTTTTGCGTGATATTCGATCATCGTCTTATCATAAAGCTGCACTTCTCTGAGCCAGTTCTCCGGATACTTCAAATAGAAAGAAAAATACAGCTGTTTTTCACACATTTCGCGCAGGAATTCCCGTAGCATCGGTTCCAGTTCCTGATGCACTTCCCTGCTGGAATAATATTTTAGCAGGGCGATCTTACAGATATCCGGAAGATCTTCCTCTTTGCGGTATTCATTTGCGATGATTACAAAAATACATCCTTTTACCTGGCGTCCGTTCACCACATATTCTCTTGAAACATAAGCAAGATATGCTCTCTTTAAACGGAAATACGTTCTTCCTTCATAATAATCCGCAAAAATTTCTTCCTCACCAAACATAGTTTCCGAGAAAAGCATCTGCGTAATGATTCTTTCTGAAAGTTTGTAGGTTGTAATATCATAATCTCTTGCCACATGCCAGAGTTTCTTCATATTACGGGTCGATCCACAATAATACTCAGCAAGATAAGACAGCGTCTGCTTATCATACTGATCTTTCAGAAACAGTTCAAAGCATAATGCCAGAAGAAAATCATCCTCCTCCGTACCTTCTTCACGCAGGCGCATACTGCACATTTTAAACACTTCTTTTTCATCTGCCATCTCCAGCCCGTGCTCTCTAAGCATATCCCAGGTCAGTTCTTTTTTCTCTTTCTTCCGTTCCTCTTCCTCATGCTCTTCCTGATATTTTTTGCAGATTTCCATATACCGGTTCTCATAGAACATCCTCATAGTCTCATATGGAATGGAATCAATGTAATGGCGGCCGTCTTTTGATTCCCAGACAATCCGTGCGTCTTTATTGTATAAATATACAATCACTCCATCCGCACTGTACTGTACTTTCTGACTGATCGTTCCGTCAGGCTCGATCACCATGACAAACGCCATGTTCTTTACCGTTGTCTTAATCTCATAAGCATGGCAGATATCATAAACTGCCCGGATTCTTTCCGGTGTCATATCCCGCTCAGTACAGCAGCGTTTGTAAATAATATGCAGAATATCATTGATCCTTCGATTCTCAAGCTGCATCCAGGCAAACCGCTCCATCTGCTCTCTGTAAGCACTGTAAAGCTCACTGCTTTCTTCCTCACAGTTAATCAGATTTGCATACAACACCGCTGCTTTTTTATATTCCAGTGTATTTCCATGCCGGAAGTAAAGTAATACGGATTTTGGAAACTGTCTGTCCAGATATTTGTCATCCACAGTCATCATATAATATTCAAAAAGCTGCGCAATCTTCAGATCTTCTTTTACTGCCAAGGCATACCACTTGAAGCATTCCGGTGTTGTCCGATTGCCACGGATCAGATGGGTACAAATTGCTGTCAGAATCTGTGGATCCGGGAAAATCCGATAAACCTTCTGCATCACAACATCCAGATTCTTATCATAAGTCCGCTGTTGGGATGCAAGGTTCGCCATATAAAGCGCAATTTCCTTTGTCAGAACTCCGTGCTTCTGCGCAAAATTGAGAATCTGTACTTCAAATGCCGAGAGCTTTTTCAGACAGGTTGGCTTCTCCAGAAAACACCGGTATGCCTGCCAGTACAGAATTACCTGGTTCGCACCGTTGCTGCAGTGGCGTTCCAGAACCTGTAATTTTTTGCTGTAGTTTTTATATTCCGGATCAATGTCAATCAGCATACACACAAGCTCCCATGAAGTTGGTTCTTTCATATATGCCTTATTCAGTTCTTCAATTGCTTTGTTAACCTGGCTGCCTGATTTTCTCAAAAGCGCAGTCAGATACAGATAATACGATGAAATGACCGAATCCTTATTCACTGAGAAACGGCTGTAATTGTAATCATCCAGAATACCACTGGCCTTGTCCGGCTCCTTACAGAGCAGGTTAAGATGTGCATCAAACAGTGGATAAACATCTCCGTCTTCTGAATATATATCCAGTCCCTTCAGTTTTTCTCTTGTTGCGTCCGCCCAGGCTGTCAGATCCTTTCCTTCCGCATTACACGCAAGAAAATCCTTTATGATTGATGCAATCGTCTTATCTGCCACACGTCTGTTCTCTGCATGATCCTTGTGATTGGCCAACATTACCTCATAGGTCAGCGATTCATACGGACTTTCAAAAACAATCTGTCCATAATTATTTCCCGCATGAGCCTTTTCCGGATGAATGATATAACTGAAATCAAACAGATTTCCCACAAAATCGTCCGTTGTAAAGTTATCCCTTCCAATCTGGATAAAATCACCGCTCACATGCACCTTCACCGGCATAAATCCCCAAGTATTCTTTGTAAAATGAATAATCTCACGGGTTGCTTCTTTTAAATTGCGGAAAGTTCTCTGATTCCGTCCCATTGTCAGGAAAATACATTCTTTCTGTTTGATTCCGACCAGAAATTCTTCCATCGCCTGCTCACCGAGAGACCATTTCCTAATATTATCATAAAGTGCCTTTATCCTTGGCTCTTCATACTTTATCACGTCATAAAAATCGCGTGATCTGAAAAGACGGTGTGCCTCGATAAAGTTCTCCATCGCCAGCCTTTTAAAATCACGGATATTCTGTACTCTTCCACAGGAAGTCTCGACTGATGGTTTTTCAATGATCGCAGTAAAGTTTACCTCAAATTCTCCACCATTACATACAATCGTAAACTTTCCCTGTTCAACATGCCCGGGAGCAAGTCCGCTTCCATCATAAGTAAAACGGAGCTCCACCGGGTTGCCCTCAAATCCCTGTTCTTCTAAATGTATACGAAAAGAAGAAGAATATACAAGTCCTCTGATATCTCCTTCTTTCCTGTTCTTCAAAATGAAACTTCCCTGGCAGGACTCTCCTTCCCCGATCGTCATCTCAAGATTCGTTACCGGCAGTACAATCTCCGGATGAACGGTTCGAAAATCTCCTTTGGAAAATTTTTTTATTTTATTCTTCAAGCTTGCCACCTACTTCTGCATTGCATTTTTTCAAAAAGACATTATAATAAATTATAACATTATTCTGCATATCAGGCAATGCGGAATACCCGTTTTTTTTAATTCACAGATTTTTGTTATACACAAAGGAGAATACTATTTATGGAAGCAAAACCGCAGTTTCATGGAAGTGACACCGTTGCTGTCGCCGCATTTTATCATGTACCGGTGGACGAGATCGTCTGCTTTGGAGCCAATGTCAACCCACTTGGATTATCCAAAAACCTGAAAAAAGATCTTGCTGCACATCTGGATCTTCTCAGTAGTTATCCGGACCGAAATTACACTACTTTGAAGAAAGTGATTGCCGATTACTGCCAGATTTTACCGGAACATGTAATCGTCGGAAATGGTTCTACAGAGCTGATCTCTCTCCTGATCCAGACACGGAAACCACAAAAAACGCTGGTTCTTGGACCAACTTATTCCGAGTATGGACGTGAACTGGATCTGGTGGGAAGTTCCATCCATACTTACCTGTTAAAAGAGTCAGATCAGTTCCATCTTGATATCCATGCCTTCTGCGAAGAAATCAGGAAGGGCTATGATCTGGTGATATTATGTAACCCGAACAATCCGACTTCGTCCGCTCTCAAAATGCCTGAGATCCAGACCATTCTGGACTGCTGCCGGGAGGCTGGCTCTTTCTTGATGATCGATGAGACTTACGTTGAATTTGCACCGGATATTAATGAAATTTCTTCCATGTCTCTGATCAGCAGTTTTGATAATCTGATGATTCTCCGTGGCGTATCCAAATTTTATGCCGCACCTGGTCTCCGCCTCGGCTACGGTGCAACCAGTAACAGCCAGTTTCTTCAGGATCTTCTGCTGATGCAGAACCCATGGAGTCTGAACAGCCTCGGCGCTTACGCTGGTGAGAAAATGCTCCAGGATCAGGAGTATATCCGGAAAACACGGGATCTGATCCTCTTCGAGCGAAACAAAATGTGCACTGAAATCTCCAAAATCAATGTGCTGACTGTGTATCCTGCTTATGCGAATTTTGTACTAGTAAAGATTGAAAAAGAGGGAGTTACTTCTGCGGATGTGTTTGAATTTCTGATCAAGCAGGGTCTGATGGTGAGAGACTGCTCCAGCTTCAAAGAACTGGGCGGGGAATACTTCCGGTTCTGCATTATGGCTCCGGAAGATAATAAGAGACTGCTTCAAGGAATACAGGATTTCTTTGCATAATGTTTCCTATCCCCACAAGAAGACCATTCACTAAATCGCCAACTCTTATTTCTAAAAATTTTGAGCAGCACAGGATCCCGGCGCAAATGATATTGAATCGTTGCGGCTAAGAGCGCAAAAAAATAGGGGTGGTGTCCGTGTTCACACGAACATCATCCCCTTTTTTGTACAAGCTTCGGAGTTGCCATGCATCCGTATGAAACTGCCAGTGACAGTTTCATAGGTGACGATCAATATCATTTGCGCCGGGATCCGTCCCTCTTCACACTATTCTTTCAAAATAAGCGCCACAAACACAAGATCTTCTTCCCCCGCATTCTTGATGCCATGTCCATTTCCGTCTGCGCAGAAAGTCACATCACCAACTTCTACCGGATATTCTTTGCCATTATCATTGTAAATGCCTGCCCCTTTTGTCAGATAGTAAGTCTCAGTCTCTCCATGATGCTCATGATATCCGATCTCACATCCAGGTTTTAACGTTACTTCATTGAACATCTTGCAGTACGCACCGAGCTGTTCACCTTTGATCAGTTCTTCCTTCAGGATATAGCCTGCGCCACCCGCTACATTTTCTGCTTTGATTGGTTGTCTTTCTGATTTCTTTGTCATGACTCTTTTCCTCCTGTCTGATCAGATTTCTTTATCTGTCATTGTGACACGATTATTGAATTGCGTCAAGTGCCGCAGAAATATCTGCGATCAGATCCTCTTTATCTTCAAGTCCCAGACTGATGCGAATCAGTTCTGCCGGAACCCCTGCTTCTTTTAACTGCTCATCATTCATCTGGCGATGTGTGGATGTTGCCGGGTTCAGGCAACAGGTTCTCGCATCTGCCACATGGGTTTCAATCGCTCCAAGCTTCAGATTCTGCATGAATACGGAAGCAGCTTCTCTTCCACCTTTCAATCCGAAAGATACCACTCCACAGCCCCCGTCTGGCATGTATTTCTTTGCTCTTTCATAGTATTTGTTAGATGGAAGTCCCGGATAATTGACATAAGCAACCTTTGGGTGCTGCTCCAGAAATTCTGCGACAGCCTGTCCGTTCTCCACATGTCTTGGCATACGCACATGAAGAGATTCCAGTCCGAGATTCAGGATAAATGCATTCTGTGGTGCCTGGATCGATCCGAGATCACGCATCAACTGAGAAGTACATTTTGTGATAAATGCGCCTTCTTTTCCGAATTTCTCAGCATAGGTAATTCCATGATAGCTTTCATCCGGTGTGCAAAGTCCGGGATATTTATCTGCATGAGCCATCCAGTCAAATTTACCACTGTCTACGATTGCTCCACCGACTGCTGCTCCATGTCCGTCCATATATTTTGTAGTCGAATGTGTCACAATATCTGCTCCCCATTCGATCGGACGACAGTTGACCGGTGTCGGGAAGGTATTATCCACGATCAGCGGTACACTATGCGCATGCGCAACCTTTGCAAAAAGCTCAATATCCAGAACAGTAAGTGCCGGATTGGCAATCGTCTCACCAAACATCAGCTTTGTATTTGGCTGGAATGCCGCATTTAATTCTTCTTCTGTTGCATCCGGAGAAACAAATGTTGCGTCAATTCCCATTTTCTTCATTGTCACACTGATCAGATTGAAGGTTCCACCATAAATCGAAGAGGAAGCCACAATATGATCTCCTGCTTCACAGATATTGAACATAGCAAAGAAATTCGCTGCCTGTCCGGAAGAAGTCAACATTGCAGCTGTTCCGCCTTCCATCGCCGCGATCTTTGCCGCTACGTGGTCGTTAGTCGGATTCTGCAGACGGGTGTAGAAATATCCGGATGCCTCCAGATCAAATAATTTTCCCATATCTTCACTTGTATTGTATTTGAATGTCGTAGACTGAATGATCGGAACCTGTCTCGGCTCTCCATTTCCAGGTGTATATCCTCCCTGCACGCATTTTGTTCCCATATGATAAGTATTCATGAGAAAGTTCCTCCTTTTTCTTTTACACATTTCCTCTAATGTATATTCATTAAGTATGTTTTCTATTATAGCAGAAAACGGGAGATTTTGTTTAAAAATCTCCCGTTTGTTTTATATTTTTTGCAGAATATGCAGTTTTTCTTTTATTTTCCTCTTACGGTTTACATCTCCCACACGGGATATACCCCTCTTTAATCAGTTCTTCTCTTGAACCTGTAAATGTTTTTTTATTTCCTTCTTTGATATCTTTTACTCCTGAGCACTCCGGCGTATGGAACTTCTTTGTATTTTCATTCAACACATACATCTTTTTCTCTGTATTTCCACTGGTTTTTCCCGTACCCGCTGACGCATCCGTATCGGAAAGCACTGCCTTTCCCGTTGAATAATCAATCGTAATTCCCGGCTGTACATTATAGACATACACATTAAATTTCACACCTTCTCCATGATCCTCCACTGATTCTGCTTCCATTAAAACTCCGGATGCAACCAGATTCTCCCCTTCAAATACCGGTGTGACACGATACATTACATGATTATCTGTCTCTTTGATGTAGTCGGCAACCATATTTTCAAATGGCAGCATCCCATCCACATTCATATAGCGGGTTCCTGTAATCAGATTCTTTTCGTTTGCATTTTCTGCCGTCAGCTGATAGCCTATCAGATGACAACGGTTGTAAAGATATTTTCCATCCACATTGTCAAATTTTATTGTCTGCCACCCGGACGGTTTCACCTGTCCAATCTTTCCTCTTTTCCCGCTCGGCATCAGATCTGTCCCAATATTGGACGAGGCAACGCCGCATCGTCCCAGCTCATCCAGATCACTGTAGCTTTCATAAGACTGATCTGTCAGCTCATCTTCGGTAAAATCCGGTTCATTATCGTCAATCACTACATACGGTGTTCCGCTGTATGCCGGAATATTATCCAATGTAGCGCTCACCGGATCCTGGCTGCCACCCGCTGTCGATTCATTTTCTCCGCTACCTGACTGCCTTTCAACTACTGCTGCCTGACTGTTTCCATATGATGCACTTTGCGCATCTGCTCCACCTGTGCCACACGCTGTCAGAAACAATGCAAACGTCAGAAGCAGCACACCTCTCATTTTCCCAATTTTCTTCTTCATAACAATCCCTGCCTGTTGTAAATTTCTTTTGTAATCTTCTCATGGGAGTAACCGGAAAAATCTTTTCTCTCTTCCAGTCTCCACTTGCTTAAATCTACCTCAAAAAATACATCTGCCGGATAATCCCGGTTCCATTTATACAGAACAATCTCTGTAATCTTCCCCTCATATCCAGCCAGATTCTCCCTCTCAACAAAACAGAAATCCTCTTCTTCTGCCTTTTCCAGAAAATCCCGGTCAACCTTCCACATTTTTTCATCCTCCAGTCGCCCTGCGTCCTGTATTTTCTTCCCAGTCCCAGTTTCCCGGCATACCTCTTCTTTTGCTTTAAAGACTTCTTTAAAAAGCTTATCTGTCTCCGGCGCCATCCAGAGCACATTCCCTCTCGTCATCTCAAGAATATCCTCTGACACCATCCGGTCCCGGCTCACTCTCCTGCCATTAAAGCATATCCCCATCCGGTTATCCACACATACAATAGTTTTCACACTACAAAACTCCTTCCCCGCAATTCCGGCCAATATCCGAAATTCTCTACACAGATTCACATTCTTTTGCCACTGTAGCGTCCGTCTCGTCCCTGCATTTTCCATAACACAAACAGGCAGAGAATCCAATCCCTGCCTGTCCGTATTCATAACATCTTATTCAACTTTCGCAATATCAATCAGTGTAAGCTGACGGATATCTGTATTTTCCAGACTTGTCACAAGTGCTCTTGCCGTATCCATAGCTGTCAGTACATTGACACCTGTCTCGATTGCATTACGACGGATTACAAATCCATCTCGTGCATGATCTGCTCCCTGCGGAGGAGTATCAATTACAAGGTCGATCTCGTGTCCAAGGATCAGATCCATCAGATTCGGTGATTCCTGCTCAATCTTATTGACCGGAATTGCTTTTACGCCGCCTTCTTTTAATGCATCAGCTGTACCGCGTGTTGCAAAGATACGATAGCCGAGTGCATCAAATCTGCGTCCGATCTCAACAGCCTCTCCCTTATCCTCATCACGAACAGTCATGATCATGTTCTTATATTTTGGAAGGTTGATTCCAGCTCCAAGGAACGCTTTGTAAAGTGCCTCGTTAAATGTAGTTGCAATTCCCAGGCACTCACCTGTAGACTTCATTTCCGGTCCAAGGCTGATATCTGCACCACGGATCTTCTCAAATGAGAATACCGGCATCTTGATTGCAATATAATCAGCTTCTTTCTGAAGTCCCGGTGTGTAACCCATTTCTCTGATCTTATGTCCGATGATCGCTCTTGTAGCAAGCGGAACGATCGGAATACCTGTTACCTTACTGATATAAGGAACGGTACGACTTGAACGTGGGTTTACTTCGATGACATAAACATCTTCGCCACATACGATGAACTGGATGTTGATCATACCAATTACGTGAAGGGCTTTTGCAAGACGCTTTGTATATTCTTCAATTTTACGCTTTGTCACTTCAGAAATGCTCTGCGCAGGATATACAGAAATACTGTCACCAGAATGGATTCCGGCACGCTCAATATGTTCCATAATACCAGGGATCAGAATGTCTGTTCCGTCACATACTGCATCGACCTCAATTTCTTTACCGACCAGATATTTATCAACCAGAATCGGGTGATCCTGTGCAATACGGTTGATGATTCCGATAAATTCATCAATATCATGATCGTTGATTGCAATCTGCATTCCCTGTCCGCCAAGTACATAAGAAGGACGAACCAGTACCGGATATCCGAGACGGTTGGCAACCTCTTTTGCTTCTTCAGCGGTAAATACTGTATCTCCCTTCGGACGTGGAATATTGCACTGTGCAAGGATCTCGTCAAAGAGCTCTCTGTCCTCTGCGGCATCTACATCTTCTGCGGAAGTTCCAAGAATCGGCACTCCCATCTTCATCAGGGATTCTGTTAATTTGATCGCAGTCTGTCCACCAAACTGAACAACTGCTCCGTCCGGTTTTTCCAGGTCTACAATGCTCTCTACATCTTCCGGAGTAAGTGGTTCGAAATACAGCTTATCTGCGATATCGAAATCGGTACTTACAGTTTCCGGGTTGTTATTTACGATAATAGTCTCGTATCCTTCTTTTGCAAATGCCCATGTACAATGTACAGAACAGAAGTCGAACTCGATACCCTGTCCGATACGGATCGGTCCTGATCCAAGTACTAGAACTTTCTTTTTGCCAGAAGTCTCTTCTACTTCGTTCTGGCTTCCGAATACAGAATAATAATATGGGGTCTCTGCCGCGAACTCAGCCGCACAGGTATCAACCATCTTGTATGCTGCAACGATTCCGTTTGCATGACGCATATCGTGGATTTCTCTCTCATCTTTTCCGGTCAGTCGTGCAATAACATTATCCGGGAATTCAATACGTTTTGCTTCTTTCAGAAGTTCCGGTGTGAGTTCCTGTGTCTTCAGAGCCTGTTCCATCTCAACAAGGATTGCGATCTTGTCGATGAACCATTTGTCGATCTTTGTGATCGCATGGATCTCGTCATAAGAGATTCCTTTGCGGAGTGCTTCTGCGATCATCCAGATTCTGCGGTCATCTACGATTTCCAGTTTTTCCAGAATTTCTTCTTTGGAAAGTGCTGAGAAATCATAAGAAAGCAGGCAGTCTACATGCTGCTCCAGAGAACGGATTGCTTTCATAAGAGCTCCTTCAAAGTTATCGCAAATACTCATAACTTCTCCGGTAGCTTTCATCTGTGTCGTCAACGTTCTCTTTGCACTGATAAATTTATCGAACGGAAGTCTCGGCATCTTAACAACACAGTAGTCAAGCATTGGCTCGAAGCTTGCATAAGTTTTCTTTGTAACTGCATTCTTGATCTCGTCCAGTGTATATCCAAGGGCAATCTTTGCAGCAACTTTTGCGATCGGGTATCCTGTCGCTTTGGAAGCCAGTGCAGAAGAACGGCTTACACGCGGGTTTACCTCAATTACACAATATTCAAAAGAGTCTGGATGTAATGCATATTGTACGTTACATCCACCAGTAATATTCAGTTCTGTAATGATATTCAGTGCCGAAGTACGCAGCATCTGATATTCTTTATCTCCAAGAGTCTGGGAAGGTGCAACAACGATACTGTCACCGGTATGAACTCCGACCGGATCGATATTTTCCATATTACATACAGTAATACAGTTTCCAGCACTGTCTCGCATTACTTCGTACTCGATTTCTTTCCATCCTGCAATGCAGCGTTCTACAAGAACCTGTCCTACACGTGACAAACGGAGTCCATTCTCAAGGATTTCTTCCAATTGTTCCTGATCATGTGCGATACCACCACCGCTTCCGCCGAGGGTATATGCCGGACGAAGAACAACAGGATATCCGATCTTATCTGCAAACGCGACACCATCTTCTATATTTTCAACGACCAGTGAAGCTGCAACCGGCTCACCGATCTTTTCCATGGTATCTTTAAATTCCAGACGGTCTTCTGCTTTCTTGATGGTTTCCGCCGTTGTACCGATCAGTCTCACATTATGTTCCTTAAGGAATCCTGCTTCTTCCAGCTCCATTGCAAGGTTCAGTCCGGCCTGGCCTCCAAGGGTAGGAAGTACGCTGTCCGGTTTTTCTTTAAGGATCAGCTGTTCTACAACTTCTACCGTAAGTGGTTCGATATAAACGCGGTCTGCAATATCTTTGTCTGTCATGATCGTTGCCGGATTCGAATTCAGAAGTACAACTTCAAGTCCTTCTTCTTTCAGTGAACGGCATGCCTGTGTTCCGGCATAGTCAAATTCTGCTGCCTGTCCGATTACGATTGGACCGGAACCAATAACTAATACTTTCTTTATGTCTTTATTTCTTGGCATTATTTTGTTCCTCCCATCATATCCATAAATCTGTCAAACAAGTAACCAGAATCCTGTGGCCCCGGGCAAGCTTCCGGATGGAACTGTACTGTAAAAATATTCTTTCCAACGTATGACATTCCTTCGTTTGTCTTGTCATTGACGTTCACAAATGCAGGTACTGCAACGCTTTCTGGAATACTATCAGCATCTACAGCATACCCATGGTTCTGGGAAGAAATATAAACTCTTCCTGTCTGCAGATCTTTTACCGGATGGTTTCCGCCCCTGTGTCCGTATTTCAACTTATAGGTCTTACCACCGTTGGCGAGTGCCATCAGCTGATGTCCCAGACAGATTGCAAAGATCGGGATATCTGAGTCGTATAATTTTCTGATTTCTTTAATAATGGAAGTGCAATCCGCCGGATCGCCAGGTCCGTTCGACAGCATGATACCGTCCGGATTTGCGGAAATGATCTCTTCTGCAGGTGTATTTGCCGGGTAAACGGTAACTTCACATCCACGATCATTTAAAGATCTTGCAATGTTGTTCTTAGCACCAAAGTCCATCAATGCAACTTTTGGTCCATTGCCTTCTAATACATATTTTTCACTGCAAGTTACTTTGGAAACTACATCTCCTACTTTGTATGCATGAAGTTTCGGAAGTACCTCGTCCAGATTATAATTTTCATTCGTTGTGATCATACCATTCATTGTACCCTTTTCGCGGAGGATTTTGGTAAGTGCTCTGGTATCAATTCCTGCAATTCCCGGAATATCCTGTTCTTTCAGGAAATCCTGAATTGTACCTTCACAACGGAAGTTGCTTGGCATTCTGGACAATTCTCTTACAATATAACCATCCGGCCACGCCTTCTTGGACTCCATATCCGGTGTAATACCATAGTTTCCGATCAGCGGATATGTCATGACAACGGCCTGTCCGGCGTAAGAAGGGTCTGTCAGCACCTCTAAGTATCCAGTCATTGAAGTATTGAATACAATCTCACTAATCATATCTTTTGTTGAGCCGATGCTTGTGCCTTCAAACACAGTTCCGTCTTCTAAAATTAGAAACGCTTTCATATGTTCACCTTATCCCTTCGTAATACTCTTTTATTCTCAAAAAAGGGGCACTCTTGGAGTCTTTTCAATTCCAGAGCGCCCACACTTTCTCAAATTGTAAAAAGTTTACCATATCTGGTTACAGATTTCAATACCTATTTTTTATGTTTATTTTAAAGTGTAATTTTTTTAAAAAAGAGTTGCTTTTATTCAAAAATTTGATATAATATAATTCGTGACTGCGAAAGCAGTACGAATGCTGGAATAGCTCAGTCGGTAGAGCACTTCACTCGTAATGAAGGGGTCGTCGGTTCAAGTCCGATTTCCAGCTTAGTGATCAGAGAAAAAGGGAGTGCCTGTTTATCAGACATTCCCTTTTTGTATCCGGCAGAAATGCCTGTGATACCTTCACTGACTGTCCCTATCGACCGGACATCTGTTTTTCCTGTTCTTCGATCATTTTCTTGACCATATAACCTCCGACAGATCCGTTCTGTCTTGAAGTTAAGTCTCCGTTGTACCCGTCTGATAACGGTACTCCCAGTTCGCTTGCAACCTCGTATTTAAATTTGTCCAGTGCACCTTTTGCTTCTGGCACGGCTGCTCTGTTTGATGAACGACTTGCCATATTCATTTCCTCCTTTTTTGTAACATTTTGTTTTGTGTTACGCTTCTAGTATATGGAGAATAAATTCAGATTACACTGGGAGGTTTTGTTAATTTTAGCATTTTTTATTTTGCAGTAATCTGCACCAGATGAGTATGAAACATTTTAAACTGAAGCATGACACATTTGGTATTCTTTGCATAAAAGCAGACTTTGGGAGAAAACTTAGATCATAATATAAAATCCAAGTCAGGACAATTCTGCAATTCTGGATACACCTACATAAATTTCGGAAATTTTATACCATGTACGGTAATCAACAGTTCCGGTTACCGGAAGCCCGAACACCGACTGGAATTTTCTGACGGACGATGCTGTTGCCGGACCATAAATACCGTCAACTGTGATTTTCGGAATTGCCGGGTATGCACCGGCAATGACATTTAGCTGTTCCTGCATTTGCCGGACTTTTGTACCAGAAGAGCCCTGGGAAAGGGTATACCCTGGCCATGAAGACGGAATGCCTGAAATTTCTTCAGCGGTATTGATGTAAATATCATCTCCGTAATAATAGCGGAGGATTTCTGACGGAGAATACCCCTGATCACCAAGTGCTTTAGAACCCCATTGGGTCAACCATTTTGCCACAACCTATAAAGTTATTTCTTCTTATTTTAAGGCATAAAATCAGGAGACCACTTAGTAGCCTCCTGATTACTTTAATTTGGTGTCGATCTCCTATGTCCTCCGACTTTTACACCGTCACCTCTAGTATATGGTTTTACAACCACAATCTTTTTATTCTGTTTACCTCTAATGCTGCTCTTTGTCTTTGCCATAATAACATTCTCCTTTTTCATAAATAAACAGAATGTCGGTCAACTTGCATCTGTTAGTTATCTTATTTCTTAATAATATACATGCTTGGTTGACTCCGGCTCTGGTCCAGGTCCAATCCAGATAGGAAAACAACGTTTTCCATAATCACGCGCATATATTTTAGTACCGTCAGGTAATTTCCTTGATGCTCTATAAATATACATAAACACCCTCTCCTTTCGCATTTTCACTTGCCAAAAGGAACCATAGCGTGCTATACTCATCTTGTCTAGGGAAAAGTATAACTGACCGAAGCAAACAATATAGTTATCTTTCGGGAAGTGCCAAGCGTTTTTCGCTTGGTTTTTCTATGTAAAAAGCAGTTTTCCTGCTTGAATTTTCTTATGCGACATCAAACAACTCTATTATATCCATTTCATATTCTTGATACTCTTTCCTGCCATATCGTAGCCATTTACAATAATATTTGTAAGCATTCCTTGCTGCTTCTAAGCTGAGATCAAACATTTCCTTAATACTATCGACATTTATCGTGTCATGCATTTGATGAATCAGAGGCGGTGGAGCTAATGCATACTTTGCAAAAAAATTTGCTTCCGCTTCTTCCTCATCCCCTACATTTACATGTCCTATCCAATAATGTCCTATTTCATGCATAATTGTTTGATTGATTCTCCCATATGAGTTGCAACGATCATTATAATAAATAGTCCACTCTTGTCTGCTTCTCTCAATTGAAAAACCATCTTTGCTTATCTGTAAAGCAGCTTTTTCTTTTTCCTCACCCAAAGCAGAATATGGAATAACTCTTATTTCCATCTTAACGGCTATTTCAAATGCACTTATAGGGATGCACCGTATGTCGTATTCTTTAAATAATGAAACCACTGATTCCTTAATATCTTCATATTGTTCGTCTGATAATCGCATAAATCCTCCTAATCTTCTTTCATTAACATCCGGATCAAATCAAGTCTTTCATCTTTCGTCATTTTACTTGCGTTACGAGCAATCAGCATTTTCACTTCATACAGGTCATTATTATATCCAATGCTGTCGCTCTCATTCCGTAACAAATAATCTGTCGTCGTTCCTAACGCTTCTGCTATTTTTGTAAGATTTGCTCCTCTTGGTTCTCTGTTGCCCTTTACATAATGAGAGATAGATGATTCCGTTATTCCGGTCTTTAATGCCAATTCTTTTTGAGTCATCTTTTTTTGTGATAACAAATCTGTTATTTGACATGCCATGTTTCTCATCATAGTTAACCTCCATTTTTTTGTGCTTTGTTCATCCTCAATTATTAGAATAATGCATAATTATCACTTTGTCAACTATAATTATCTTTTTGTTTATCCCGAGACATTATTTTTTAGTTTACACGAAGTTTTTGTCCAACATAAATCAAATTAGGGTTGGATAGCCCATTAAGCTGCGCAACCTTCTGGTAGGATGTGCCGTATTTAGCTGCAATACCGGAAAGCGTATCTCCAGACTGGACAGTGTAATACTGTGCGGATGAAGCACCTGACTTACCGTTCACGATATTCTGAATCGTATTGTAGTCATATCCGGCAGCTGAAAGACGATTCTTTCTGTCGTTTCCGTTGCCCCATTTACCGGCAAGAACTTCCTGTGCGATCTGCTCATTTGATTTTCTGGCAGACGCAGCGTTGATCTTGTTCTGGACTTCCGTATACCGGCTGCCGAGAACAATCTTCCTTGTATCTCCATTTCCATATTTACCGGTCTTTGTTTCGTTAACCAGTGCATCTGCAGACAGCGAGTAGATCCGGTCGATAAAGGCCTGTACCTCTACATAGCGTGTTCCAAGTGCTTTCTTTCTCTTCTCTCCATCTCCGTATTTTCCCTGCATGACTCCAACTGCCAGATCAAGTGTAGTGCCAGAAGGTGTATTCCCTTCTGGCTCGTATGGCTGTGTCGGCTTAATGGCGTTTCCTTTTCCGGCGTATTTGTTCCATGCGTCCTTATCTCCGTAGAATTTATCCAGATCAAGGTCACCATTCCACCCATTCAGTCTGCCATGTGAGCTGTACTGTCGGATAGCACAGGTGTACGCTTCCTCGTTCCACAGTGCATCCTGGTACCCGGTCGGACTATCATCTGCATACTGCGCAATCCAGAGTCCATAATTGCCAATGTTTGCGAATTTGTATGCGATTGACTGCGAACAGTACAAAAGCGGACGTACACCTGTTTTCTGGTACACATAGTCAAGCCACGATTTACACCATGCAAAGTCAGAGCTACCGAACGCCGGGTTATTCTTCCCCTCCCAGTCAAGGCAGAGAATTGCTTCACCCAAGCGACCGCCAACCTTGTTCAGAAAGTAATCCGCTTCTGCCTGAACGTTGCCACCGTTTGCATAATGGTAAATACCAAGGCACTTTCCAGCATGTCTCGCCTGTGCATAAGCTCTGGCGAAGTCTGTATTTGTGTAGCCTGTTCCCTCCGTTGCCTTAATAATTACAAAATCGTATGGAACCACATTGAGGTCGATTCCACTCTGGTAACTTGCAATATCAATTCCATTCATTGCCATAATACATTCTCCTTCCAAATAAAAAGAGGACGATTATTCGCCCTCTGAATCATTATCCACTTTCACCTGATCTTCTACCTGCGATCGGATGTGTTTCACAAGCGGCTGCATAAATGCCGGAATATTCACTCCCATGTCCTGAATATTTTCTAAAATACTGATAATCTCATTGCAGATCAGCCACATTGCCACGACACATGCCACCAGAAATGTGACTGGTGACTTCCAACCAATTGAAGTTGATGCATATAGAAGCATTTCATCAATAATCGCTCCCACAACTACCAGCAGCCACATAGATACCTTTTTGAAAATTCCTCTGATACTTTTATAGGAATTGATATCCTGTGCTCTGTATTTGCTTGCCATAAGTCCGGTAGCATAATCAATCAGATTACATACCACCAGCAGGATCACCGGCACTGCAAGCACTCCAAGAAGCGCTGACAGGAAAGCAAATACTGCTGTAAAAATTGCTTTGATATAGTTTGCCTGTTCCACTTTCATATTCCTCATTCTTTCTTTATGAATTTACCGGCTTTGCTGCTCCGGTATAAGATATCGGATAATCGTATGGATAGTCATACGGATAATCAACCGTTTCCTGGATCTGTACAGAAATCGTAAATTTTTCCCCGGTCGCAACCGTATTTTTGCTTAATTTCACATCTGTAATTTTAAGCATTAAACCACCTCAACTTCTATCCTTGCTTTCCTGATCGAATCCGCAACCGTATAAGTCACTTCCAATATATGTGTTCCTTTTTCTTTCGGAGCAATCTTACAGTCAAGATAATGCTCATTGATATCACACTCTCCTTGCACCACGATGTCTGTGTAACGTGCCAGCTCATAAGATGCTGTCAGAATCGTAAACGGCTCATCGTTAGGACTTCGCACCAATAGCTTAACGTGCTTGTCTTCGCCCAGGATAAATCTAATTTTGTTCACAACAACACCCCCTTCCATGTATCGGATAAATTACCTCCACAAAGAGCGGATCTGGCTCTGCGATAACTTGATACTGCTCCGGAACTGCCTCTACAGCATAGTCTTCCGGAATAACTGTAACCTTACAGTCTTCCGGAACAATTTCCACCATATAATCAAGTGGAACAAGTCTTACGCATAGAGTAGCCGGATCAACGATCAACAGCATCTTCGTGCAGTATGCGATATTGCCTGCATCATTTTCTGCCGTCAGCTCCACCACATACATTCCATCTAAATCATAAGGGACCGTGGCATTCCACCGGTCCCCTTCAGCTCTTTCGAATATTACTTCTTTTCCATCTATCTTACCGCTTACCTTTACTACCATAGGCGCACCGCCTAGTCGGTAATCTCGACTGCAATAATGAATGTCTTTCCGCAGTCTACTGGATTCGGAGTAAGAGTCACTGACTTAATCACCGGAGCTGACGTATCGACAGTAACCTTACGTGTGACTGTAGTAGTCTTTCCGGCTTTGTCTTTAGCTACGATAGTGATGGTGTTTGCACCCTCAGCAAGAGTCACGTCCTTAGTAAATGTTCCGTCTGTTCCGACCGTTACAGTTACTCCATTTACCGTTACTGTAACTGGCTTAGATGATACGTCATCTGTTTTACCACTTACCGTTACCGTCTTCTTGTTGGTTATAAGGCCATTTGATGGAGCCGTGATCTGCAGTGTCGGAGGCACTGTATCAACTGTAAATGTTGCTGTCTTAGCTGCAGCTGCATTACCATCATTGTCGGATGCCTTGACCGAAATCGTATGCGATCCATCTTTTAACGTCGGTGATGTGCATGTGCACTTATATCCACCGTCAATAACAGTCTTTGTTACCGTCGATACGACTGTTCCATCAACTGTGACTGCGATTGTTCCTGCATTTACTCCGGAGTCTGTATCTTTTACCTGGAATTCGATAGTCGGAGTTGTATTTGTGATATAAGCTCCTGCAGACGGAGACGTGATCGTTATAGTCGGTGCTGTCTTTTCTTTTACACGGAGTTTAAGTGATGCGCCGAGAGTAGCATGACTCTGATCTACCGTGGTAGTATTGTCGGCTTCATCTGTAGCCTTTACTGTTCCGCCAAGAACATGATCCGGCTGATTGTAGCTCGACTTACTTGGAGCTGTAACCGTAGCTTCCCATTTCCCGGAGGTCGAATTATAGGTCAGATTGTATGCCTGACCATTAAATATATATTGAGCTGTTTTTACTGCCATCTACGCTTCACCTCTACTGCTTGTCTTCTGTTACCAGATCTTCTGCTCCGGAATCAATCAGGACCTCTTTTACCTTGTCCTTTAAAAGTCTCGGTACCTGTGAATAAGTTTTCTTTCCTAACATAATCTGCTGTGCCCATAACATTGCCATCATTTCTTTTCCTCCTGAAATTTGTAATAATATGAATAAAATGGTTAATACAATTATCGTTTTACTGATATACCGTTTCAGACATTTCCAAAATGCATCCTTCGAGCATTTCATTTTTCTCCTCCGCTTTTTCGACTCTTGACTGCAGGTTCGTATTTTTCTCTTCTGCTTCTTTAAGTCGTGCCTCCAGAACTGCCATCCGGCTGTCCGGATCTTCTCCTTCCCGGTACATTAACACACCAAGAATGCCGGCCGTGTACTTCACGATTGCATCGAGCTTTGTGTAGTTTTCATACACAACGGTATCTGCATCCCGTTCGCTCACAGACATTCTCTTAGTTGTTGTCTGATCAGAGAATAAAGTCTTCAGCTGATCCTCGTGCGCTGAAATGGTCTTGATCAGAAGTGCGCCATCCGTCTGCTCAGTGACCTGCTGGATCTGCAGTTCCTGACCATCATTGAATGTGATTTTCATTTTTCTGTTTGCCCCTTTCTTCTTTTTAGAGGGATTCTGAATTAAATAGCAATTTAGGAAATGTAAAAGCAGATTTAACAAAAGCAAATAATAATATTGCAATCA
>NZ_JAQDKN010000002.1:311736-318825 GCF_027662015.1 Coprococcus sp. AM100_B19A | reverse complement strand
GGTATTTTTTATTCTATTTTTTAAATTATAATATTATTTATATTGTGTTCATTTTTTCATTATTTATTCGCTAGAATTATTGATTTGAGCGATATTATCCAAATAATACCACTCAAATCAATTACTTTATTAGATTGATTCTTCTATATTATATATATGTTTTATCTTTCCATCTCTCCCATCCTTCCTATCACATTCAACATCTTTTCTTCTCGGAAGCTGAGCATCTTTCCATTAGTTCCACCGACAATAATATGATCCAACAATTCTATTCCCAATAGCTGTCCACACTTCTGCAACTTTCTCGTAACAATCATATCCTCTTTTGACGGTTTCACATTACCACTGGGATGATTATGAAGTCCAATGATTGCAGAAGCATTTGCCAGAATACTGCTCTTAAAAACTTCTCTGGGAATTACCAAAGATGCATTAATCGTTCCAACACTGACCAGATTCATATTGATTACCTGTCCATTATTTTTCATATTCAAGATGCAAAATACCTCTCTGTCATATTGGGATAACTCCTTCGCCATTAATTCTACAACAGCCTGTGGACTGTCCAATGTCTGCTCACTATAAAGAGATGGCTCTTTTACCAGACGGATATTCACAACTTCCAATTCATTCTCCATCCTTCTGATCTCCTTTTGGAAATTCTACAACAAAAAAAATATTACTCTCTGAAGATTCCACATATGATTTCAATTGTGATAATGTCATTTCCAAATATTTAGGTTGTTCCACCATAATCTGCTCCTTTCGTTTCTTCCTTTACTTCTTTTTTTCCTGACAAATAGCTTATCACTTTGTTTGCCTTAATGCTTTTCTGCAGCTCACTGATAATGCACAGATCTGCTACATTCACTCCC
Organism: Coprococcus sp. AM100_B19A; assembly: GCF_027662015.1. Classification (NCBI taxonomy): domain Bacteria; kingdom Bacillati; phylum Bacillota; class Clostridia; order Lachnospirales; family Lachnospiraceae; genus Coprococcus; species Coprococcus sp. AM100_B19A. The sequence continues at coordinate 317,950 of NZ_JAQDKN010000002.1, read as the reverse complement.
GGCAAAGCAAGCATTTCATCCATCGCCATATTGACAATCTCTTTTTCCGTTCCGTATCCGGCATCAAATAAACGCTGTAATACTTTTATTGCTTTCTGATTTTTTCCCATTTCATCATCAAAGGGCAGCTTATCGCCGCCCTCTGTTTTACTCCTCCTCTTCTTTCTTTTCTTCAATTCCTAATCTCTTAACCTGTTTCTTTTTATTCCAGATACGAACTCCTATGATTCCGGCTGCTGATAATACCAGAATGGCTATCCATAAAATTGCATTTGCAGTGTCTCCTGTTTTCGGAGGGTTACTGGTTTTTGTAGTAGTACCCGGTGTCTCTGGGGTTGGTGTTTCCGGTACTTCTTTGATGGTTACAGTCTGACCTTCATCGTTGATTTCCTTATGCTCTGTTACCTTTTTCGGTTCTTCCAGATTTGTTATATCATACAGTTCTTCAAAGGTTACAAGCTGTTTTCTTCCAAGAGTGCTGCCATCGAAAGTAAACTCAATCTGCACTTCCATGTTTTCCTTGTCCGCTGTAAATTCATAATCATTGGTAACTTCTTTGCCATCAATGATCAGCTTTGCATTTTCTTCCTTAATCATCTGCCAACCAGACAATTTATACTTTGTACCGATTTCCAATCCTTCTAATGTAACTGTATCCACAATCGTCAGATCTTTTCCGGCTTCAATTTCTTTCTTACCGTTCTTATCCGTTGCTGTGGTATGAATCGAAATCTTTCGCTCTGTAATCAGGACTGTCTGACCTTCATCGTCAATGTCCTTATGCTCTGCAACTTTTACAGGTTCTTCCGGATTCTTCAGGTCATATAATTCTTCAAATGTAACCAGATTCTGTCCGCCAAGTTCTGATGCATCAAACGTATAAGAAACTTCTACTTTCATTTTCTCGCTGTCAGCAACAAAAGTGTAATCACTCTCCACACGCTTTCCATCAATGAGCAGTTCTGCATTTTCCTCTTTCAACATCTGCCAGCCTTTTAACTGATACTTTCTGCCTTCTTCCAGACCGTCCAGAGTAACTGTATCCACAATCGTTACTTTCTTTCCTGCAACAATTACCTTCTCACCTGTTATTTTATCCGTTGCTGTGGTATGAATGGTAATCTCTTTCTCATACTCATCAGTCAGTGTTCCAAGGTCTATTTTCACTTTATTTCTGCTTACAACAACTTCAAATGCAGGAATCAGCTTCATACCTTTGTTAGATTCACAAGCTAACTCCTCAATCTCATAAGTGTCATAAAGTAATGCACCTTTGCTATCGTCCGGCTCAGAAATTCCGAACCAGATACCGTCCTCACTGGATGTTCCGGCATTTGTATTTTTCTTATGAGACGCCCAATCGGAAGCAGTTGAAAACTGACCGTTTTTATCTGTTACTACGATATGGCTCTCTCCGGTTGTTTTGCTCGTAATCTTAAAAGGAACATTGGCAAGTCTCTTATGTGTGCCTGCTCCAATCTTTACTCCCTCCAAATCTCCACGTTTAATCTGGTTGTAAATGGAATGGCTTTCGCCTGTTAAATCCACTATTTTTCCATTTTCCGTAATCGAAAATTCAATCGCTTTTGCCCCGTCAGTCAGATAACCTTCCGGTGCTTTGGTTTCTTCCAGTTTGTATTTACCATATGGAAGTAAATCTGCCGATGTTGTTGCTACTCCGTCAATCCCTGTCTGAATTGTCTTAACTGTCTCATTTTTCTTGTACAGTTTTCCTTCTACCAGAACCGGATTCTCGTTCAGAGAAATAATTGCAAATGCTGCATCTTTTAATGTGGCACTTCCCTGTGCTTTGGTATCTTTTGTCTCTAAATCACGTTTTTGAATCTTCACACCACCTCGGATTACCTGGTCAGATACGGAATACTGGTTGCTTCCGGAAAGAACTGCAAGTTCTCCGTCCTCTGTGATCTGTGTCAGATACATTCCTTTTATCTGTTCTGTACTGTCTCCTGCCTGCATATAAGCTCCATCAAGTAAATATCCGTCTGGTGCTTTGGTTTCTTCAACAGTCAGTGTTCCAAGTGGTAATACACTTTTTTCATTCTGAGTGTAAAATGCATCTCCGGATACTTTGTAAGCATCTGACAGTTTTGTCACATAATGAATACTTCCGTCACTGCTCTTTTCTGCCACCGTTTTTGTAACCCAGGTACGTGTTGCTTTCTCTGGTAAGTTATCTTTTGTATAAAGTCCGTCATAATAATGCCAGGTAAACTCTGCTCCTGCCAGTGCTGCATTCCCCTGTGCAGTTGCTTTTCCTATCTCCATATCAATCTTGAACAGGTCTACCAGTGTCTCTGTTACTTTCGGAACATCTGAAACATTTAATGTAACTGTTTTTCCGGCTTCAACTTTCAGACTGCGTACTGTCGTATCCGGCTTATATCCCTTCGGTGCAGAAAGCTCTTTGATATAAACAGTCCCTGCAGTCACTTCAACCTCATTTGTATCTCCATTCTCATTTGTCGTAAGTGTTCCAATCTGATTACTGCAATTCTGGTCTGAGAATATGCCAAAGGTTGCCCCTGCAATGGAATACATCGCATTTCCATTTGTGACACTCTCATTTGCGGTTGTCTTTTTTACTTTTGCATTTCCGACATTCAGTCCTGCCCAAAACTGTCCGAGATCCTGTCCCTCTCCAGTATAGATATATCCGCCACATTTATAACGACCTTTGTTTGCCTGTACAAATGCTCTCGCTCCTGTATACACTTCATTCTGAATATCCTGTGAAATCTCAGAATATGCAGCTCGGACATTATCACACTGCCAGCCTAAATACTCACTCAGTCTCTGCCATACTACACACTGTTCCAACAGATATCCCTGATTCGCATTCAGGTTGCTGTGACTGCCTCTATACTGCTTTACATACTCCAGTGACAATGCCACATCTTCGATCTGTGTAGCACTCATACTGGAACTCGCATCGTGTCTGGTTTTATACCCATTTTTAAATCCGGTGTTAATATCTACACAATAGGCTGTTTCGCCCTCTACTCGCATGTGACCTTCATTGAATGTCGAATGAATGGTTCCATCATTCATCACATGTTCAATATATCCGACTCTCTCTGAGGATTCCGTCCAGTATTGTGTTTCCGCTGCCTGAACCGATGTAGTCGGTAATGCGGTTAAAATCGTGGTCAGGGTAAGAAGTCCTGTACACACTCGTTTCCATATCTTCTTCATTTTCTACAATTCCTTTCTTTTCAATCAAAAAAGACGTCCATCTGGAACGCCTGTTGTTGCTTTATGCTGTTTACTCCCTGCTTTCATGCAGGGTATGGGAATCTCTGACCTGCCGAAAGAAAAGAGGTTCCCGGCTCCTTATTGTCTTTTCGGCTGGTAATCTGCTGGTAAACCAAAGGGGTAGGGTGTGGGGAGGGGAAAACAGAAAAAGGCTGATTTCTCATTGACCGCCAACAGATAGACTTCTCCCTTGGTGTCAAAATGCCTATCGTTCCCTGCTTTTTTCCCGTTTCCGGTATAATTCCAGTGCTTTGATAATGGTTTCTTCCATTTTCTGCTGTGTAGTTCCCGATGGAAAGTATTTTTTCAGTCGGTTCTTCGGGATTTTCCACTGCTCTACCTGATTTGGCTTCTCTTCTGACATAATCGACAGCAAAACATCTTCATTCAACCTGCCCTCTGCTGAAAATTTGCGGATTTTGATTGCCTGTGCATGACTTGGAGTGCAATCTTCCGATTCCATGGTATCGTACAATATCTCCTGTTCTTCTTTTGGCAAATAAGACAGCTCCACCGCCGGACGCATGGCAATTTTCTTGTTATCGACCATATCAAGAATTTCCGGTATCAAGTAGGTTAATCGAATATATCTTCTGATTTGGTCTTTACTTTCTCCAACCTCCTCACCCAATAATTCATCAGAACGTTTTCCTTTTAACTTTGTCGCCAGTGGCGACGAAGTTAAATCAGTTCTTTGTCCCTGTCTTTTCATGACATCTAACCTCATTTTGTAAGCAAATGCTTTTTCTGATGGTAATATTTCTTCCCTTTGAAGATTGCTGTCAACCATGACAATAACTGCTTCGTCATCACTGAGATTTCTTACAATACAAGGTATATTTTCTAACCCTGCCAGTTCACTTGCCATTTTTCTACGGTGTCCAGAAATCATTTCATACCCACCTGTTGGCTTCTCTCTGACAAGAGCAGGAACCAATACACCATGTTCTCGAATACTTTCAATGGTCTCCACCATTTTATCATCCATTTTTACTTTAAATGGATGATTCGGAAAATCACTGATTTCATAAACAGAAATATTTTTTACATGCTCCTGATTCTTCTGGTCTCTTTCTTCCTGCGTGGTAAAAAGGTCATCGGCTGAGGGAAGATTCATGTTTATTTCTTTGCTTTTCGCCACACTGAATCACCTCCCTCGTAAATTCTGCATACGCCTTTGCAACAGTTCCATTCTTGTCATACTCATAAATGCTCTGTCCTGCTGCACTGCTTTCTGCCGCTGTGATAGCCACTGGAATAACCGTTTTGAAAATTCGGATACGTTTCCCGTAATTTTCTCGAAGGCTATTCTCTGTTGTCCTTGCCAGTTTTGTCCTCATATCTGCAAGTGTCAGCAATACTCCATCAATCTTCAGATTAGGATTTAGCTGTCTTTGTACCTTACCGATTGTTTTCATTAACTGCGTCATACCCTTTAATGGAAGATAATGAGCCTGAACTGGAACAATTACACTGTCTGCGGCAGCTAATGCATTGATAGTCAACATTCCCAAACTAGGCATACAATCAATCAGGATATAATCATAATCCTTTTTCAAATCTGACAGATACAGCTTTAAAGTCTGCTCTCTGCTCATGGCATTTACCAGTGAGATTTCCATGCCCGATAGCTCGATATTGGTTGGAATAACGTCTACTCCTTCTTCATGGTGCAAAATGCCTTCATTATACACAAACGGTTCGTCTTGTAATATCTTCTTCATCTGTGTATCCAACGTAATCGGAAGATTATCTGCATCAGTCCACCCCAATGCGGTTGTTAAATCTCCCTGTGGATCAGCATCGACCAATAATACTTTTCGCCCTTGATGTGCAAGACCGATTCCTAGATTCAATGTTGTTGTGGTCTTAGCTGTTCCTCCCTTCTGATTTGCAAGGGCGATTACTTTACACTTGGTCATGTGGATTCCTCCTTCCTCGAAAAATTTAATAGCCAATCCGTTTTACGGGACTGGCTATGTATAAAAATGAGTATAAAAAAAGCCGACTGATTCTTGGTTAAACCAATCGGCTATGTATTCTCAATTCGATAGCATTTGAGTTATATTAACATTTTTCTTTTTCAACCTACCATTTACGCCTTCTATAATTAATTTCGTATTATAAACCGCCAAAAATAATTGCTTACATTCTTTTTGACTAACACTCTTTTTACTCATTCCATGTAATAAAAAATTTCTGTTTAACACTTTTGTATCTAATTGAAAATCGTTACCATTTTCAAACAATTTCGTTAAATATGCTATAAGATTATTCATTTGAAGTAAGAAAAAACTTTGTTGTAAAAGATCTTCCTTTAATCCACTTTCTTTTATTTTTTTAAAAAATTTACTATCTCCTTTTCTCCTACTGTCCTTTTTAACTGGCTGACGTTTATATATCATTCCATCTATCATAGAACACAATATCATCGCACAAGCCTTATAACACTTATTATCATAACAATATATAGCTTCGTTCAAATCCTTATGATTTAGTCGCATTTCTTGTAAATCCGCAAACAAATCTTCCATATCATTTTTTCTCAAATATCGTAAAGCTATTTTATCTCTTTCCGACTTATCAGCAATTTTTGTTTTAAATAAACCTGCAGGTGCATGCGGAATTATTGTCCATCCATTTTCACCCCAATACTTTATTCCCTCATTCCAATCATCCCAATTAAATTCTGGTAATGAGCTTTTAAATTTTTCCAAAGAATCTCTTATCTGATTTTGAATGCCTCTAGCGATATCATTAAAATCTGAAAAAGCTGATGAAAAATCATATTTTGGAATTTGGTCAAACAGATTATTTCTCATTGTCGTAATTTTTTTCTGTATTTCTAACATTCCACTTTTCATATTTTCAAAAGTGTACTCATTATACTGTTTTACCGCATTTTCAATTTTTTTATATTCATCGTTTTCGTCATGAT